>JBIPMW010000286.1:0-4957 GCA_044376455.1 Crocinitomicaceae bacterium
AGACTCTCGCATTCACAAATCGGAGAAGGTCCGCTTTGCCCGGGAACAGGTCTCGCGACTCGCCGCCCTTGTGCCAGTCGATGCAAAGCGTCTTGAGCTCTCCGGCCTTTTTAGGCTCGTTGGCTTCCAGGACCTGAAACCAAGTCTGCATGCCCTTCTTTCGTTGGTACTGCGTCGCCGACTGGCGAGCTTCCTGCAGGAGGCTGTTCGGTTTCGGGCTGGTCTTTTTGCTGGCTGGCATCATGCCTCCATGGGTTGAAAAGTTATGCGACCTCGGCGGCCATCTGCGGAGCGACGTTCGCACCGGGTTTGGCTGGTGGGGGTGGTGGCGGTGGGACTTGCAGCTTGAGCTCGTCCCAGCTCTCGCCCCTGGCTTGGCACATGCGAACCATCACCATGCCGAGGTAACCTTTGGGTTTGTCGACCTGGTGCTCTCGGCAACGTGCCAATGCGTCCAGCAGGCCTGCTTTGTCGAAGTCGGTGCCGACCCAGGCGATCCGCCAGATCTCGTCGCGACTCAGGCCCAGCCGGATCCCGCGAGCTTGCATTTCGCTCATGCTCGCTGCGGTTTCCCGAACCGATTCCCGAAATTCCAAACCCGCCGACGTCCAATCGATCGAACGACGGGTCTTGTCTGGTCCGGTTAGGTTGGGTCCTGTCCTGTCCTGTTCGGTACGGTCCGGTCGTGTGCTCGGGGGATTCCCCTGAGGCGTCGGGGGGTTGTCGGGGGATTCCCCCGAAGTGCTAGAATCCCTGAGTTTTTCCGCTTGGTCCGCAATCTCCTGAGCGATCTCACCCGCTGGGACAGCCTCAAGCCATCCGATGTCCTCACGTGAGGCCCAAGCGAACAAGTCCCGGAAAACGGACTCGGCAAAACCAGTGATCCTGGCAACGTGGGAGATCTTCAGGGGAATCCCCCGACTGTTCCCCAGCGTCCCCCTGACATGGCAGGAGGCCGCATAGGCACAAAGGGCGCACCACGCGCCATAGATCGCTGGAGCTCGTTCGGCGTCGAAGTCCTCCAGCATGGCTTGGTAGCCGGTCGACGAAAAGCCGACTGGCATGGCGATCCAAGTGAGCTGCTTCAACTTGCGAGATTCCGCTCGCTCGAATGTCTCGGTCCACTTGGCGATTCGGTAGACGGTCCCAGTCCCGGAGCTATCCATTCGTCAGGATCCTCCAGGCCTCGAAGCTTGCGAGCACGATCACGAACAACACGGCCACGACTGACGCGCAGGCCAGGAAGGCCGCTTCGGGGGTGAGCGGTGGTAGCCCTTCCCCGGCGAGGTCGTCTTGCCAGTCGTGTTTGTCATTGTCGAAGCTGTCGTCGTCGTCCATGCCGGAAAGTTCTAGTTCGTTGTACATCGTTTCTGCCCTTTCGATGGTTACAATCAGTGGCTAATCGAGATTCCGGTCGTCGTGAAAACTGAGGGAATCATCGGGTGGAACATTCAAAGCCCGCGTGGCCAGACTCAGGCCAGGAGTGTCGACCCAATCGGTGATCTCGGCCCGGAGCTCACGTTGAGCCGACGGGAGGAAATTCGCGTAGGTCTTCAACGCTGCGACCGCTGCTGGATCGCGGATGGTTCCGTCGCTGTGGAACGGTCGGAGGACAAAGCACCCCGAGTCGAGCGGCTGCTCGTCGGGAGTGCGCACGTGGTATTTGGTGTAGAGCTGGCTCATAGTCCCTTGGTCTTTTTGAGTACGGATGTTTTCGTGCTGTGGCGATTGGCACGCCACTCTGCAAAGTCCTGTCCGAGCTGCTCGGCAGCCTGGGCAGCTCTCTTGTTGATGGTCGGCCAGTCCAAATACATAGCAGGGGTGGTGTCCCAAGCTTCGTACCGGAGAATCACCGCCTCGTCGGCCAGATGCAATGCTCGCTCGTAGTTTCGCATCGCATACAATTCGCTCATCGTGCATCCAATTCGTTGGCACCGTGTTTGTGCGAGGAACGACTCAGAAAAGCTTTTGTCCGTGCGGACGCATTCGTCGAGGTATGACTTGTCGAGCTCGCTTAAGACGACCAGCGCCTTTGCTTGGGCAACCGGTCGCCTTTCGAATTGAAGCTCCGCTTGGACAAGGCTCACTGGTTGGCCTCCATCTGCACTGCCTTGCTGGGGGTCGTGGATTGCTTGATCTCCGACAACGAAACAGCACAGTAGAAAAGCAGAAAGAAGTTCAGGATCGAAAGAACGGCTAAAGGTAATAACAGCGAGATTATCGAACGGACATCCCACTTGATTGAAATGACATCCAGATGGGTGTCAAGCACAGAGTTGTTAACGGCACTGACGATACGGCATTGGGGGTCCTGTTCGCTGCTCAAGATGCCACCGTGTCACCTTTCTTGCTGGCTCGCTTGGGCTTGGTGGCCTTGGCCGACAGAGCTGCGGTGGACTGACGGCGGACGGACGCCTCAAATTCTTCGTGGTCTCTCGAAGCTATGACGTCTTTTTTGCGACGCTCGAAAGCAATCTTCTCACGTTGTCGCGAGATGAACTCAGCGGTGGTTTCCTCGTCGTGATCCTCTTCGTCGATCACTTGAAACTTATGGGTGTCGCCACCCTTCTCCGACTGGAGCTTCTCACGCTCGGCGATTTCTTTCTTGGTAACCGTCAGGTTGACATGCTTGACTCTCGAACCGATCGCTCGTACTGGATCGAGCTTGCTATGGAACGCAGCCAAGCCAGTGGGGTCTGGATCGATCTCGAAGCCAGGAAGAAAAGCCTGGACGAATTGAGCGGCCACGATCTCCCGAGCCTGGGAGACTTCGTAGGACTCTTCGCCGTAGAGCTCGGCAGTCCTGGCGAACCAACCGAACTCGAAATCATGTGGCCGGATCCGGAGCTTGGGCCGACCCTCGTCGTCGAGTTGGATCTGCCCAGTCTTTTTGTTCTTCGCGAGCATCAGGTGCCGCAGCTCGTGGTCGATGACCGCTTGGAGTCGTTTGCTGCTCCAAGCGATCATCGACTCGCCGTCGAGGGTCATCAGAGCGTCGCCAAGACCCAAGGTACGCTCGGCTAGCTTGGTGATCCGGATGCATCCAGCGGCCTCGGAGCCTCGCACCTTGATCGCTGGCCCCTCTTCGCTCCTGGCGATCAGTGCGGTGATCGTCACGCCAGCATTATGGAGCTCCCCATGGTTCTCCTTCATCACCTTCTGAATCGTCAGGTTTACCTCTTCGTTCGCAATTGAATACCAAGCCATTATGCCCATTCTCCCTTGTCATTTACCACAATCGTTTTCTTGAGACGGTGCACAGTGCCTCCGTCCCGTCGTTCTTCAGTCGTCTCGATGATTCCCCAGGCCCTCAGGTCCGAGAAAGGTTGCGTCCAACAGTTGATTCCTCGGCCCGAGATCGCAGCCATCTCACGCATGGTGAGTCCGCGAGCAGCTCGGGAGAGCGCCGTGAAGACTTGCAGTCGCTTGCCGACGATCAGCCTCGATTCCTTGCGGCCCGAGTCCGACCGTGCCGCAGCCAATCGGACGATGTCGCGATTCGCGTCGGCAGCATCGCCAGACAGGGGGAGGAATTGTTGCTGAAACGCTGTCACGGTGATCACTCCATCCACGCTGGTTGTTGGTCAGGATGTGCCGACGCAGCCGACTGGACTGTCGGCATGACATCGACTTCCGCAGCCGTGGCCACCGCGGGCCAAGCGACCTCGGGAGCATCGTTTGAGACTTGCCGACCCTCTGCGTCGACTTCGTCGATCTCGATGCCGGGATTCTGTTCGATGAACTCCCCGAGATGATTCCAAGGTGCATCGCCAAATCGGATGTACCACTGATCCATGTCGACGTCATAGAACGTCTTGACTGGTTTCTTTTTCGTGCCCGAGCCGACCGCATAAAGCTTTCCGGCTTGGAGCGTAAACCCTGATAACTTTGGCATCATGAACCCTTTCAGATGACTAAATACACGACCAATTCCAAACGCAAAGTACACAACCGAACGGAGGTCGCTCGTTCGGTCCTATCTGCTGCTGTCCCGCTTTCAAAAACCGAAGCCGTCCAGGGAGGAACTCCACCCGCAAGACAGATCCAGCTCGATCGCGAAACGGTTCAATTCCATCCTGCCACCAACGCTGCTCTGTTCGGTTTGCTGGCAACAGCAAAACAATCAGATCTGCCTGACGTTCGATCCACGCCTTGCGGACCCAAGGCTCGATGTCGCTGTATGGTGGATTGCAATACACTCGCTCACCTGCCCAAGACTGCGCAAGTCCGTTATCTTTGACTGTCCAGTGACGCTCACACTTCCGATTCTCGACCGACGATGCGGCGTCCACCGTAAATCGAAACCGCTCATTGAAAACTGCAAATACATCGACTGGCAACGCGCGATCGTCAACATCGGTGTTGGATCCGGCGTATCGCGTTTGCTGCGGATGATTCTGTGGTTTGAAGCCTACGAGCATGCGAACAATCGATTACGGAAACAGGAACACAACAAACAAAACGATCGCTGAGGAACCGCCCCCCGAGGGCCTTTCGTGATGCGGGGACATCACGCAGCCCGCGACCGTGCAGCGCGGGAAAGGGCTACCGCGCTAACGACGAGGCACGATGCGTCCGACGAGCGGACGATACTGCCGAACTGGGGTTTTCACTGTGCGAGAGATCGCACGTGAGCACTGGCCTGACACGCACTGTGTCGCCGACTTGGTCGTCTCGGCTGCTGCGATCGCCGCATAGCCACCGCCGAGAAGAACCAAACAAATCGAATACAACACCAACCACAGACTTTGGGACCTCATTGTCGCCTCCGCTGTAAAAGACTATCAACCGAAACGCCTCGTACGTCACTCGTACGACTGGCAAAGCCCTGAGCAGGATTCGAACCTGCGCTTCCTGGATTACTCCAGGTGTTCCTCCGCAATAACTTTCAGGGCTAAAAGGACCGGACAGGGTTTGCCTGCATTTCGACGCACCAAAGGCGCGAGACTTACTTAGT
>JBIPMW010000153.1:0-4952 GCA_044376455.1 Crocinitomicaceae bacterium
AGATTGATTCACTTGATTTGAAATGATCCCTTCTTTGATTGGATTTCCTTCATTCGAAATAGTTTCCTCCTTCGTTCTTATTTCTTGATTTGAAGCGACCTCTTCTTTGATTGGATTTTCTTCGTTAGAAATCGATTCCTTATTTGAAACGAATGCTAACTCTTTTAACAATACTTCCTGCTGCTCATATTGAGACAGTAACTCTTCCATAGATACAGTAAGATCGAATCTAGGTAAATCTTGACGCTCGGATCTGGCAAGGTAAATTTCTTTTAAAATATCTTGATCAAATGTAAGCAGGTACTTTTCTTGCTGCGCACGCTGCTGCTCAAGAACTGCCATGTTAGCTTGCGTAATATCTTGTTGTTTTTTTAATTGCGCAATTCTTTGTTGCGTAGCAAGCTGTTCTTTTTTTGACTGTAAATCTAGGCTTTTTTCTTGCGCCTGTATTTGTGCTTGTATTTGACTGAGGTTTTGCTTTTCAGTTTGTATAGATTTGATTTGTTGCGCGAGCGCTAATTGCGTTTTTTGTTGTTCGATGTCAAGTGCTTTTTCCCCATCAAAAGCGGCAATTTGAAGAAAGGTAGATAATTGCTCACCCAGTGTTTCTAGGAGCTTGAGAATAGAATCTTCTTGTTGGGTATGCTGCCATGCTGACAACTGTTCATTGGTTTGTTGAATTTTATGGAGTATTTCTAAATTCGGGATATTGGCTGCCTGATTGATGCTGAGCCAATTTTTAATAAAAGCCAATTCTTTATTGACCTGGTCAAGTTCTTCAGAAGATCCTTTGGATAGCAGTTGCTCTCGCTGTGCTAATTTTTGTTCAAAATCTTTGCGCAGGACTTCTGTGAGGCGAACTTGATTTTCAAGACTTACTTCAGCTGCTAATAATGAATCTGTAAGGTGTGCTAATAAAGCAGTAGTATCCGCATTCGGCCATGTAAAGCGATCTAACAAAGGACTTCGAGCGCTCAACGCTGTTGGATTGCTAAATTGCGTTTGCTGGAGTGCGCCACCTTGTAACTTGACTTGTGCTTTGGCCAATAGTTCTACTTGCTGCTCGAGATCAGCAGGAATGATGCTATTGATGACCGTATATTTTTCTTTTCCGAGTTCAGTCACTTCATAAATAACCTGCTGGCGCAATTGTTCTTTGTCTTTGAGGCCGGGAATGACAAAACTAGATTGATAAGCTGCCGATGCGCCTTCCAACTGAATATTTAACTGAAAACTCCCTTTTTGGGGTAAAACCACCAAATAAGATCCATCGGATTCGCTGAGAAAGGGGCCATATGTCGTTTGCGTAGCCAAATCGACAAAAGTTAAACTAGCGGTATTTTGTTTGCTATTTTGCTGATTAAAAAAGGTGCCCGAAAAGATGAATGGCTGTTGTATTTCTTGACCAAGTGCCAAGCTATAAATTTCACAGAGCTGGGCTATACCTGCCCGGTTACTGGCAAAAAAAACTTTTTCTTGGACCCGATCTATCACATAAAGAAAATCGTCATCGGGGCTAGAATACGGATAAGACAAACGTTCTTGCGCTGTACTTAAACCTGTTTTCAAATCGAGTTGCGCTTTGTATAAATCGTAGCCGCCTATACTATTGGCTTGAGAACTGTAATACAATGTTTGCGTTTCTTCGTCATAAAACCCAAAGGCCTCATTCGCACTTGTATTGACGACACCCTCAATCTTTATTAGACTCGCCCAATTATTGGAGGCATCCTTTTTCTGAATAAATAAATCGAGCTGTGGTGTACCGTCATATGCCGCCACTATCCGATATTTCATCGCACGTCGATAACAGTAGATAGGTACGTAGCCTTTTTTTGCATTGTATTTGGGTAAGACATCTGCTGCCTCGTAAATGCTGTATCCTTCGTCTGAAAAAGGATATTTGAAGTAAAATTTATCGAGCGCTACTTCTCTGGTATTTTGAAAAGGGAGCGTTTGAAAATTTTTAAATTCTGCATTTCCTCTCAGACATTGCTTTTTAAACTCCGATACATCGATAGCGTTTTTTTGCCCCGCAGTAAGTTTCTCATACTGCTCAAATGCTTGAATGGCTTTGCTGAAAAAATACTGATGCTGAAAAATACGAGCGCGGTAATAATACACCAAAGGATCGGCAGTGAGTTGATTGGCCAGAATTAAATCAAAATATTTGGAAGCTTCGTTTTGATCTGCTACTTCATATAAACAATGGCCGTAGTGAAAATTGAAATTCGGGTTAAGCTGATCTTTGGCAAGTAATTGCCTATAAGCCGTTAAGGCATTATTGTAATCTTTTTTCTGATAAAAGCCAGCAGCTTCCTTTTCAAGCAGCGCTTGATTTTGCCCATAAGCGTTTGTGAAAACACTTAGCAGCAAGCAAATGAAAAAAATAAAATTATTTCTTTGAAGCAAATTCAGTAAGCTAAACGCTTTACTTACGATTTTTTTGCGAAAAGGTTCATGCGATTTTCTGTACCATTTATCAAGCGTTCTATGTTCTTGCGATGTGCCCAGATAACTGATATTCCGAGAATCACTGTAAAGATGATCATGATGCGGGTATCATCATGGATAAAGAAATATGATACTACAGGAAAACAAAGGGCTGCGGTAATTGAACCTAGTGAAACAAAGCCACTGCTGATAAATACAACGAGGAAAATTGCCAAGCATACAGCTGCTGCTGGTGGGTTGATCCCGATGATAACACCTAATGACGTGGCAACCCCTTTCCCTCCTCTGAACTGTGCAAATACGGGAAAAACATGTCCAAATACGGCAAAAAATGCAGCAGTAAGTTGAAGTATTAAAAATTCATCTTTGTAGCCAGCAAACCAGCAGCTGGCAAAGAAATAAGGCAGACAGCTGGCAATTGTACCTTTTGCGACATCGACAAATAACACAAGCCAACCATAGCGTTTACCTAAGACCCGAAACGTATTGGTCGCGCCGGCATTTTTACTACCGCGCTCTCGGATGTCTATGCCTTTGAAATATTTCCCAACCCAAACAGCACTTGGAATTGAACCTAATAAATATGCGAATACAATGATTAAAACGAGTAAGTCCATGTTACTTGTACAATAAATAGGAGCGTAATTTAGCTAAAATTGCCGAAGCAGCAGTCTCGTCAATCGGCTCGTATTTCAAATTTTTAGTTTGACGTTTCTCTGCTTTGATGTTTTCAATGGATGTCAAAAACGTTTTACTTGAGCTATAAATAGAGAGCAAACCGTCTTTTTTATCTTGCTCATGCGAGAACACGTAACGCGTTCCGTCAAAACTTTGCATATCCCAAATGAGGCTCGGGTTGCACTGATCTGAAAAACATTGCACATAACATTGGGTTAACTCTACAGGCTGGTTAATTGCCTGACCATTGATACTGATCAGACCCACGGACTGAGAAACACCCAAGAGACCCTTCTCATTTTTCTTAGAACTAGGTTGATCGCTTCCGAAGCTTTCCAAGACGATGCCACTCAGGATAAAGGTTTGCTGCAAGCCTGCTGGCATTTTTCTGAGTTTTTCTTCATCAAAATCCTTGAAAACTTCTTGCGCTTCTTTTGCGTTTGACCAATAATTGAGACTATTTCTGAGCCCATAAATTGGTTTTTTCAAGCCCCACTCTGGCGCATTCTCTGCAGCTTTGAATTGATCTACCATGACATTGAGAACGCTGTTGTCCAAAGGTATCTGAACTTTGGCATTGGCAGCAATTTTAGTCCTTTTGAGCTCGCGGTTGTAGGAAATTTTACCATATAAATCTATCTGATAATCACCGGTTTGGATACCTAGGTTAATGGCTCCAAAACCCGCTAGTTCACAGGTTTCGGCATCAAGCACTAATAAATTTGACAACGAATCAGTTCTTTCTAATCGCGCTTTGGATCCAAGTTCAAATTGCTTGCGCGCAACATTATATTGAACGTATCCTGAAGCACTGAATACGCTAGGATCTTGTGGGCCTTCTTTCACTGAAAGGAAAGCAGGATAAATGCGCAGGCTATCTTTGCGTTCTGTTTGACGCCACACAAAACCAAGCGCTAAGTTCCGACCCGCAGCATCTTTTGGATTCTCGGTGATCGGAATCTGGATTTGCTTGGCGTTGATGGTGTCTTTGAAAGCCATCCATGATTTGTTGTATTGGCATGGGTGTGCTAATTTGGTGGAGCCATCTAATATGAGACCTGGATTGCTCGCCTCCAAGCGGACTTTTCCAAAATAAGCAAACTCCGGACTTAATTGAAAAGAAGCTTTTTCAGCGACTGTACCTTCTGCCACTGTTTTGGTTTGTTCGTAGGCAATTTTTGCCATCTGGATGGCTGTCCGGACAGAATCGCGGTCATAGTAAGGGTACCACGCGTTTCCGTTGTATGCAAAACGTCCATCAATGTGAATGTTTGCTTGTTCAAAACGATGGAACTTTGTGATGTAATTAGCCAGTACTTGCGCATTTTTCAAGGTGTCCATTGCCGCAGCTTTTCGAATTTTTACCCGAGAAGAGTCTGGAAAAATTCGGGCATCCCCGACTTGAATAAATTCCACGGCATCACAAACAATAAGTTGAGTTTTGAGGTCATATTTGGCACTCAAAGATTTGAACTGCAAGGAATCTTGCTTGGCTGACGTGGAGTAAAAATTATTTTTGGTGAGGTCTGCGCCACTTTCAAATGTAGTTTCACCACCTTTGTTTTTCTTGAAGTCGAGGGTTTCGGCATCCATAAACCAATTGAATTTATCCATTTGGCAATAGTAATCATTGGCCGGAAACATGATGCGTTTGGTGCCGTTTGAAACAAATTCCCCTACTCTTGTTTCAAAACTCAGGTGGGCTTTCATTTCATCCGATTGTATGGCTAAAGGATTCTCGCCATAACTCGAAAAACGATTACGCAAGGCGAAGGCAGCACTTTCAGAACGGACATCGACGTCTGTAAATTGAAAATCTT
>JBIPMW010000399.1:0-4947 GCA_044376455.1 Crocinitomicaceae bacterium
AGATCACATTTTATTCTTTTTTCCACTTCAATCTAAGAATTGAGAAAAAAGCAAAACCTTATATTATACCATAAAAAAATTATGCAAGAGGTCTATTGAAACCGTCCATATTTAATTCTGTAGGTCGCCATCTTTTGTTCCAATTAATCTTAAACCCTATTAGGGATTGAAACAACACTTCTCTGGGTGAATCTTTCGATGAGGCCAGTTCCAATTAATCTTAAACCCTATTAGGGATTGAAACTTTTTCGATTAGATCGCGCCATAAGTCGATCGCAGTTCCAATTAATCTTAAACCCTATTAGGGATTGAAACTGCAAACAGAATTTATCCCCAGCAGTAGCCGCGCAAGTACCGTTCCAATTAATCTTAAACCCTATTAGGGATTGAAACCGGTCAGGAGATTGTATTCCAAATATTTGATCTGAGTTCCAATTAATCTTAAACCCTATTAGGGATTGAAACGCTGGTCGCCACTTTACCCGCAAAGGATGGCAGGTTCCAATTAATCTTAAACCCTATTAGGGATTGAAACTTTCCCGTCTGTGCGCTGGCCATAACCACCACCTCGTTCCAATTAATCTTAAACCCTATTAGGGATTGAAACTAATACCTCTTTCTGGGATAGCGCTCCGACTTGCGTTCCAAGTTCCAATTAATCTTAAACCCTATTAGGGATTGAAACTAATCGCATTGGCTTAAGCCTGGCTTAAATTCAGTGTTCCAATTAATCTTAAACCCTATTAGGGATTGAAACCTCTAATAATTCGCCCCGATGGGAATTGTACCAGGTTCCAATTAATCTTAAACCCTATTAGGGATTGAAACAAATAAAGTAAGAAATAGCGGGGAAGAATTAGCAGAATGTTCCAATTAATCTTAAACCCTATTAGGGATTGAAACTTAAAATGGCTTTAGTTTGAATTGAATCGCAATCTAGTTCCAATTAATCTTAAACCCTATTAGGGATTGAAACAGCAAAGGCATAAATCCCAGGGGTATCGGTGGGGTAGTTCCAATTAATCTTAAACCCTATTAGGGATTGAAACCTTTTATATTAAAAAGACTGCCGTGCTGACGCAAGTTCCAATTAATCTTAAACCCTATTAGGGATTGAAACTTCCCTCTGGGGGAAGCGATTCTCCCAACTCCAAAGTTCCAATTAATCTTAAACCCTATTAGGGATTGAAACATGATCACTGGTTCCACAGACTGACTGCCAGTATCGTTCCAATTAATCTTAAACCCTATTAGGGATTGAAACTAAATTCGGTAATTGAATTTAAAGAAAAAGATAAGTTCCAATTAATCTTAAACCCTATTAGGGATTGAAACTTTCAGGTAGGGGCTCTTCTCGACTTTGTGTGATAATTTTTGCTTATAGAATCGTGAAATATTTACTGGGAAAGACTTTTAGGAGTATTTTGCTGAAGAAACTATCAGTATAGACCCCGTTTCCACACAGAAACCAGAAGAGCCAGGTAGGGATTATTACGAATCAAATCACGCGAGTTCCAATTAATCTTAAACCCTATTAGGGATTGAAACCGGCCACGGTAAGCGAGGGCAGCATCGCCTAATTGTTCCAATTAATCTTAAACCCTATTAGGGATTGAAACGCCACTCATTTAACTCCACGCCCATCTTAATCAGGTTCCAAGTTCCAATTAATCTTAAACCCTATTAGGGATTGAAACAACGATTTTAAGGATTCCGGGGATGCAGTCTCGCGTTCCAATTAATCTTAAACCCTATTAGGGATTGAAACTGAAATCTGTACAAGCTGTTCTATCTGTATTGGCTGTTCCAATTAATCTTAAACCCTATTAGGGATTGAAACACCGTAGCTACCTCTAGGCTCGGTAAAATTATCTATTGTTCCAATTAATCTTAAACCCTATTAGGGATTGAAACCACTTCTCGCGCTTCAGAAAGCGATCGGACAATGTTCCAATTAATCTTAAACCCTATTAGGGATTGAAACTGCATGGGATAGGATTAGTGGCAATCATTTTGCCGTTCCAATTAATCTTAAACCCTATTAGGGATTGAAACTTTTTATTGTCCATTCTGGTTTATCTTCTTATCTTGTTCCAATTAATCTTAAACCCTATTAGGGATTGAAACTACTGCTTTTCACCTAATATCCCCCCATTAACTCGTGTTCCAATTAATCTTAAACCCTATTAGGGATTGAAACAATTTACGACACTTAACATCCGAAACAATTCTGGGTTCCAATTAATCTTAAACCCTATTAGGGATTGAAACACCTGCCAGCAAACTGGTAAGGAATGGCTTTTCGAGTTCCAATTAATCTTAAACCCTATTAGGGATTGAAACTATCAAGCTAATAATCAAAATATGGCTCGATGGGGTTCCAATTAATCTTAAACCCTATTAGGGATTGAAACAAAAGGGTCGCCAAATTTAAAAGATGATGGAAACTCGTTCCAATTAATCTTAAACACTATTAGGGATTGAAACAACTTTACCAACTAAATTACCATGAAATTCTTAACGTTCCAATTAATCTTAAACCCTATTAGGGATTGAAACTCTAATCCCCGGCTTGCCGCTAAATAATATTTTCTCGTTCCAATTAATCTTAAACCCTATTAGGGATTGAAACATAAGTGTTACCTCGATAGAATTGCATATTTACCGTTCCAATTAATCTTAAACCCTATTAGGGATTGAAACGTTGCGATTTGAACCAATTGACTTCTATCTTCTTGTTCCAATTAATCTTAAACCCTATTAGGGATTGAAACAATACGGTGTTCGTAATCACACACACATTGCTAGATAGTTCCAATTAATCTTAAACCCTATTAGGGATTGAAACTATCACAGACTAGGGCTACTCTTGTCAAGGCTATACCGTTCCAATTAATCTTAAACCCTATTAGGGATTGAAACATACTACCAGATTGAAAATACACTCCTAAATATAGTTCCAATTAATCTTAAACCCTATTAGGGATTGAAACCTACTTTAATCTCAGTTAGCTTGACTAAGTTAGCGTTCCAATTAATCTTAAACCCTATTAGGGATTGAAACAAAGAAGTGTCACACTTGACCAACATCTATCAGAAGTTCCAATTAATCTTAAACCCTATTAGGGATTGAAACAATTCCTTTTTAGATAAATCCCAATTAACAGTAGAGTTCCAATTAATCTTAAACCCTATTAGGGATTGAAACGGAGACTATACTATTAATATACACTAACTAACCAGTTCCAATTAATCTTAAACCCTATTAGGGATTGAAACAACTGGATCGAAGAACACAAAGTAACTCTTGAGACGTTCCAATTAATCTTAAACCCTATTAGGGATTGAAACTTTTTAATTTCTTCCCAAAGGTTTTATTGACTCCAGTTCCAATTAATCTTAAACCCTATTAGGGATTGAAACCATTTTAATCCCTAAATAAGTAGATGTAATATTATAGTTCCAATTAATCTTAAACCCTATTAGGGATTGAAACTTAACGCGACCAGCATTTTCCAGAATCAAGCGAAGCGTTCCAATTGTTCCAATTAATCTTAAACCCTATTAGGGATTGAAACTGTGATGATGATGCGAACGAACTTGGGGACGCTTTAGCGTTCCAATTAATCTTAAACCCTATTAGGGATTGAAACCTCTTTTGGCTCTTCGGTTTGTGTTATGCAATGGACGGGGGTTATAAGGGATGGAACCCTTATAGAGAAAGGCATTTAGCGATTTTTGTCAATTGTTTTTTATCTAGAGCGAACTAATCAATTAAGTCTCTTGCCAGATAAGGATTTAGTCGATTTATGCCCCCCTATCGAACCATAACAAGTAACGAAGAGCCCCTCTTTTTTGCCCCCTCAGATTGATGAAAACTGGGTTCCAATTAATCTTAAACCCTATTAGGGATTGAAACTGGTTCCCACGCAGGCGATTTTTTTTGTTAATGCGTTCCAATTAATCTTAAACCCTATTAGGGATTGAAACCGATCGCTTCTTTAATCTGATTGGGACTACCTGAGGTTCCAATTAATCTTAAACCCTATTAGGGATTGAAACCTGGCTCCGGCTCTGGTTCGGGATCAACCGCCGCGTTCCAATTAATCTTAAACCCTATTAGGGATTGAAACTCGACTATATCCAGAAGCTGTTTTAGCTAATTGAGTGTTCCAATTAATCTTAAACCCTATTAGGGATTGAAACATGATATTCATACCAAGACTACTGAAAGCTGATCCTAGTTCCAATTAATCTTAAACCCTATTAGGGATTGAAACTCTTTAGGATTAAGAACCAACTCATCTTCATTAGCTAGTTCCAATTAATCTTAAACCCTATTAGGGATTGAAACGCGACGGGGGAGAAGTCCCGATCGTTTGCGGGTGCTGTTCCAATTAATCTTAAACCCTATTAGGGATTGAAACGGAAGTAATGCCTTTAAACAATGGGATAAAGCAGCGTTCCAATTAATCTTAAACCCTATTAGGGATTGAAACTCCCTCTCCCCTTTCTTTTCTAGATGCCTTTGCACGTTCCAATTAATCTTAAACCCTATTAGGGATTGAAACAGATTGCCGCCATGGTTAATATTTACTTAATGGCGTTCCAATTAATCTTAAACCCTATTAGGGATTGAAACAAACTAAGCGAAGAGAAGCAAATACTAGAGGAGTTGTTCCAATTAATCTTAAACCCTATTAGGGATTGAAACTAACCCTAGACCGATTTCTAAAGTACCAAGTGAGTTCCAATTAATCTTAAACCCTATTAGGGATTGAAACATCACTTTAAGTCTTCTAAAGTCTCGATTTCAATTTGTTCCAATTAATCTTAAACCCTATTAGGGATTGAAACTTCCCTCTTTACCCTATTTTCTTTTTTTCCTCTATAGTTCCAATTAATCTTAAACCCTATTAGGGATTGAAACACAGTAGCAGAAACGAT
>JBIPMW010000026.1:0-14606 GCA_044376455.1 Crocinitomicaceae bacterium
TTTGTTGCATGCCATAATAGCCGTTGTATTCAATGCTTGGCTTGCGATTGATAGCCCCGTTTTTTGTTTCGACGATGATTACACCATTTGCTGCGCGTACACCGTAAATACCTGCAGTTGCATCTTTTAAAACGTTGATAGATTTGATATCTGCAGGGTTTAATGCATTGAGCCCTTCAGAATCGTATACGACGCCGTCAACAAGGATGAGTGGGTCATTGTCTCCAAATGTTGACAAACCGCGAATGCGGATATTTGAAGAGCCGCCCGGAGAACCTGAGTTACTTGAGATCGTTACACCCGAAACCTGACCCTGAAGTGCTTGATCCATGCGGGTCATGTTCATTTTTTCGATGTCTTCACCTTTTACTTTGGAGGTAGCACCCGTAAGTTCCTTGGACTTGGCTGTTCCGTAGCCGACAACGACAACATCCTTTGTGTCTTGCGTTTCGGATGTCATTAAAATGGTAACGGTTGTTCTACCCAATAGAGGATATTCTAGTTTTTCGTACCCCATTGCAGTCAGCACCAAAACGGCACTATCTGGATTGCTTACTGAGATTTGAAAGATTCCTTGCGCATCGCTGAGCACCGGTTTGCTAGTGTTCTTTACAAGAACTTTGACGTATGGAATGCCTTCAGAGCGCTCATTTAAAATGGTGCCGCTCACAGTTTTGGCCTGTCCATAGACTTGCGTGACACCGATGCTACACAACAGTGCCATGACGAGTTTTCTGATCATAGTCGTTTTAGTTTTAGAGTGGGATAAATATAGAAAAAATTTAATTATGGTAAAAAGAACAATAACATTTGTTATGGTTCAGATAATCAGCATTTTACTAAAAAAGAAACGGAGACACTCCTCTCCGTTTCCTGATTATTAACCTGTTTAACGCTTCGTTTAGAGTGAAAGCGAGACTCGAAGATACAAATATTATTGTAAAAAATACAATAAGTCTGTTTTTCTACATTTTAAAACTGTATCCAACGTCTTTTTTCAGTTCTTTAAATGCTTCTCCATCAAAAGAAAAGAGTTTTGCTGGTCGGTGCTTCACATTTTTTTGCTTTTCGTTTAAAGCAACAAGCGGTATGTTTTTAATTTTCTTTCTGAAATTGGCCTTGTCCATCTCTTGGTTGAAAGCGTATTCATAAAGTTGTTGGAAATCACTTAGCGTGAAGCGCTCTGGCAATAAGTCAAAACAAACAGGTTCGTTTTGTAGCTTTTGCTTGAGCATTTCGTAAGTGTTTTCCAAGATATGATTATGGTCAAACGCTAAAGTGGGCATATTGTTCATGGAAACCCAACTGATGTCATCGGCCCAAGAGGAGGCTTTTACTTGAAAGTCCTCAATGCGCACTAAAGCAAAATGCGCAATGGTAATGACCCTACCCTGTGGGTGACGGTTCGGATGGCCAAAAGATTGCGATTGGTGCATCTGAATGTGGTCAAGACCCGTAAGTTCTTTCAAAATACGCTCTGCTGCATGAGGAAGATCCTCATCTGGATAAACAAGATCACCGGGGATGGCCCAATAATTATCGTAGGGTTCCATCGCTCTTTTAATCAGAAGTACTTTGATTTCGCCCGCCTCGTATCCAAAAATGATGCAGTCAACAGAAAACGCGGAGGTAAAAAAGTCGTTGAATTCTATTTTATACATAAGCTTAGTGTCCGGCACCAGTGCTTTCAAAGGTTTGAACTCCTTTGCTTTTTAAAATAGCAGCGGTGCGCATTGCAAAATAAATCAAATAGGCGAAACAAGCCACCCCAACCCAGTATGATTGTTGAATACCGAGTAAATTTTTGTCGGCCAAGGTACCTTGTGCTAATGTGACGAATCCGCCACCCATGATCATTAAAATAAGTAGACTGGATGCAGTGTTGGTGCGCTTTCCTAAGCCAGCGATGCCCAAAGTAAAGATGCAAGGCCAAAGTGTACTACAAAACAAACCAACAGAAATAAAGGCAAATACACTGATATAGCCAGAACTAAAAATTCCAATGATGAGTGCTAATGAGCCTAAAGCTGAATACAGCACGACCTGGCGCACCGGATTGCCGTTTGATATGAAATCGGCTGCAATGAGCACGAAAACCATCCCAACATAAGGCAGTAAGGTAGAAATATCTGATCCACCAATGGTATTTGCAAGCGCGAAAATACTGAAGGCAACCAATGGCAATAAAACACCCATCAGGCGATTGAAAAGTTTAGATTTTTCAAAGACACCTGCGGCTGAAGCCCAGCGCCCAATCATCATGCTTGCCCAAAACAATGAAACAAAAGGAGCGACTTCGCTTTCTTTTTTGCCCAAATGTTGTTTCATGAATTCGGGTAAATTACTAGCTGTAGCAACCTCTACACCTACATAGACAAAAATGGCAATCATAGCCAATAATACTTGTGGTTCACGCAAGGTGCTCATTACCTCACCAGGTTCATTTGGGCTATCGTCACCGATGCGGTCGGGAAGGTTTGAGAATTTAAAAAAGAGGGCAGCCAAAACAAAAACTGCTCCTAAAACAAGGTACGGGATTTGAACTGCGTTTAAGTCTAATTCTGATGGGCCACTTGGGCTTCCGAAAATGGCAAAAGAAACAATGACTGGACCTATCGTGGTTCCCAGATTATTGATGCCGCCGGCCATACTCAGGCGCACATTGCCTTTTGCTGGGTCACCCATCTGGATGGCGAGCGGATTAGCTGCCATTTGTTGAAAAGAGAAACCAATTCCAACGATAAACAAGCCACCCAATAACATCGGGAATGAACCACCGTTTGAGGAAGCCGGAATAAATAACAATGTTCCTAGCGCGGAAACCAAAAGACCTAAAGCCAAGCCATTGCGGTAGCCAATGCGGTTGAATAAATCTCTTTTTAAGAATGAAGAAGTGGCAAAATAGATGAGTGAACCTACAGTGTAAGCCACATAAAATGTATTCTGAATCCAGAGTACTTTACTTTGTGTAAGGTTTAGGGCTTTTTTAAATACAGGGATGAGGATGTCATTACTTGCGGCAACAAAGCCCCAAAAGAAAAAGATGACAATCAGCGTAGCGAATGCGCTGTAGTTCGTTTTTTGCATGGTATTGGTTAAAGTTTTGGTCCAAATTACAATAATTTGGTATTAACCGATATGTTGCTGCAGATTTTTTTCTTGATTCAGATTGAAAATTTGAGAAATGGTAGCCACGATTGATTGCGTATCGAACCCGCAATCGGCCCAAAGTTCTTCCTGAGTTCCATGATGAATGTACTCGTCTGGGATTCCGAGTCGGATGACATCAGCATGGTATTTTTGGTCAACCATGAATTCGAGTACGGCAGAGCCAAAACCACCCATTAAACAACCATCTTCAACAGTAATTACCTTCTTGAATTTACCGAAAACTTCATGTAAAAGTAGGGTGTCAAGCGGTTTCACAAAGCGCATGTCGTAATGAGCAATTGAAACACCAGCACCTTTGAGTTCTTTGATGGCTTCTTGCGCAAAATTACCCGGATGACCAATGGTAAGAATGGCGATATCTTCGCCGGCGATTACTTTTCTGCCTTGACCAACCTTGATTTCCTTAAAAGGAGTTTTCCATTCAGTCATGACACCGTTTCCACGTGGATAGCGGATCGAGAACGGACCTTGGTCTGGAAGTTGAGCGGTGTACATAAGGTTGCGCAACTCTTCTTCGTTCATTGGGGCCGCTACAGTCATGTTCGGAATCATGCGCATATAAGCCAAGTCATAAGCACCGTGATGCGTTGCGCCGTCTGCTCCTACCAAACCTCCACGGTCTAGACAAAAAACTACATTGAGGTTTTGTAAAGCGACATCGTGCAGAACTTGATCAAATGCGCGCTGCATGAAAGAGGAGTAGATGTTACAAAAAGGCACCATTCCTTGAGTTGCAAGACCTGCACTGAAAGTAACAGCATGTTGTTCGGCGATTCCAACGTCAAAAGCACGTTTTGGCATGGCTTGCATCATGATGTTGAGCGAACAACCGGAAGGCATTGCGGGAGTAACACCCATGATTTTTTCGTTTTTTTCGGCTAATTCAACGATAGAATGGCCAAATACATCTTGGTATTTTGGTGGTTGAGGTGATTTTGGGACAATTTTGACGATTTCACCTGTTTCTTTGTTGAATACGCCAGGCGCATGCCATTTTGTGGGGTTTCCTTCTTCTGAAAATTTATAGCCCGCTCCTTTACGTGTGATGCAATGTAAGATTTTAGGGCCTGGAATGTCTTTAAGGTCTTCGAGTATTTTGGCTAAACCGATGACATCATGGCCGTCTACTGGGCCAAAATAACGGAAATTGAGTGCTTCAAAAAGGTTAGATTGCTTGAGCAGCGTGCCTTTCAATGCATGTGAAACTTTGGAGGCAATCGTCTGCGCATCAGGGCCAAATTTGGAAACCTTACCTAATAATTTCCATACTTCGTCTTTGACTTTGTTGTAAGTGTGTGAAGTAGTGATATCTGTTAAATATTCTTTGAGCGCACCTACGTTAGGATCAATTGACATGCAATTATCATTGAGAATCACTAACAAATTGGCATCTTTTTCGAAGCCAGCGTGGTTGAGCCCTTCAAAAGCTAAGCCGGCAGTCATGGCGCCATCACCAATCACTGCAATATGCTGACGGTTTGTTTCACCTTTGTAGTGGTTAGCTACAGCCATACCAAGCGCAGCAGAAATGGAAGTAGAGGAATGTCCTACACCAAAAGTATCGTATTCTGATTCAGAACGTTTTGGAAAACCAGAAATACCGCCTTTGTTGCGGTTTGTATGGAATCTTTCACGGCGACCGGTCAGGATTTTGTGCCCATAGGCTTGGTGACCGACGTCCCAAACGAGTTGATCATGGGGCGTATTGAAAGCATAGTGTAAGGCCACAGTAAGTTCAACGACACCGAGCGATGCACCGAAATGCGAATTGCCTATTTCTGAGATTACATCAACGATATATTGACGCAACTCTTGAGAGATTTGTGGGAGTTGTTCTTGGTCAAACTTTTCACGGAGATCACTAGGTACAGTAATTTGAGCTAAAAGAGGACCTGGCGTATAGGGATGGTTTGACATAGTAACAAAGTTAAGCGATTCGGTAACTAAAGAAACACCCTAACGCATAAAAAGTTCAATTAGTGCGTGCTATTGGCTTTTAAGTTGTTTTTTTCCATTGAAAAAACGAAAAGCACGAATCCTAAAATGAGTAGGTTGTGGAAGAAGTGATTGAGGATGGCTTTGGCAAAAGTAATGTTGCTACCGATAAAGAAAAGTACCAAACTAAGGCCTAAATATAAAAAGAACTTTTTGAGGTTGTAAGGAATCGGAAAATGTCGTTGTCCTAGAAAATAAGAGAGGGTCATTTGGAAACCATAAACTACAAGTGTGGCCCAAGCACTCGCCATATATTGATATTTGGGAATGTAATAAACATTAATTGCAATTGTCAAAATTGCACCTGCAATGGTAATATAGGCCCCGTATTGTGTCTTTCCACTGAGTTTGTACCAAATACTTTGGTTGTAATAAATACCCAGAAAAATATTTGCAATCAATAAAATGGGCACTACTTTCAACCCTTCCCAATAGGCCTCTTTTTGTATGAAATGCTTGAAAATATCGATATTCAAACTCACCAAGAGAAATACCGCACAGACCATCGCAACAAAAAGATTCATCACCTTTACGTATACTGTGTTTCGGTCTTGGTTTTGCATTTGACGAAAGAAAAAAGGCTCAGCCGCATAGCGATAGGCCTGCAAGATAATCGTCACCAACATGGCCAATTTATAACAAGCGCTGTAGATGCCTACCTGCGACTCAGCATAAGTCAAAGAATCGGGTATAGCGGGGTCGTAGAGGAGGTGTTTTAAAAGAATGCGGTCGAAGGTTTCGTTGATGATGCCAGCAAAACCCGCAATTACTAAAGGAATGGCGTAAATCCACATGCGTTTGAAAAGTGTCCAATCTTTGACTATTGCAACTTTGAATATTTGGTCGTAAAACAAAAGTGGCTTTGCTAGGGAAGCGACAAGATTGGCGAGTAAAATAAACAAGATGCCTTCTTCAGGCCTTTCGGCACTGAAAAAGAAGATCATGGCGATGAGGTTTAAACCAATGTTTAACCCAATGCTCAGCATTTGAATGCCGGCAAAGCGCAGCGCCTTCTCTTGAGCACGCAATTTGGCTAGCGGCAATGCTGTAATGGCATCAATCATGACAATAGTGCCTAATAAAACGACATATTCATTGTGCCCCTCAAAGAGCAGCGCATTGGCGATGTCGTTGTTAAAAAACAGTAAAGTGGCATAAAACAGCACATTGACCCCCACAACAGACCAAAATGCTGTATTGTAAGCTTTTTCTTTATCAGCTTCATTTTGCAGGAAACGGAAAAAAGCAGTTTCCATTCCAAAAGTTAACAACACAATTAGGAAAGCTACCCAAGCGTACAATTCAGAGATGACACCGTAATCAGAGGTTTGAGCAAAGTAATAAGTGTGCAGCGGGACTAGCAAATAGTTGAGCAAGCGCCCAATGATAGACGGTAAGCCATAAATGGCGGTCTGACCAGCTAGTTTCCGAATAGGGTTAGCCATTAGGCATTAAAGTTTGGCTTGCGTTTTTCAAGAAATGCGGTGGTTCCCTCTTTGAAGTCTTTGGTGCCAAAACACTTTCCAAATTCTTCAATTTCAACATGATATCCATTGACGCCATCTTGAAAACCAGCATTGACACACTTGATAGCGGCTGCAATAGCCAAAGGTGAATTATTGATGATTTTGGCAGCAATTGCCTCGCAATGTGCAAGTAATTCGGCTTGTTCTACAACTGCATTGACCAAGCCCCATTGAAGTGCTTCGTCTGCTTTGAGCATGCCCGCTGTAAAAATGAGTTCGTTGGCTTTGCCGCGCCCAATAAGTTGAGCCAAACGCTGCGTACCACCATAGCCTGGAATAACGCCAAGTGATGTTTCTGGCAAGCCCATTTTGGCATTGGCGCTTGCAATTCTGATGTGTGCAGCCATTGCTAACTCAAGCCCACCACCAAGCGCAAACCCATTGACCGCTGCAATAACAGGGGTAGCTAAATTTTCGACAAAATCAAAAAGACTTGACTGTCCTTTTTGTGCCAATTCACCACCTTGTGCAATATTGAAGTCGGCAAATTCTTTGATGTCTGCACCAGCTACAAATGCTTTTTCACCACTACCTGTAAGGATAATAGCTCTTATTGAGGCATCATCATTGGCTGCAGACAAAGCATCATGCAAAGCTGCAATTGTATCTTTGTTGAGTGCGTTGAGTTGTTGTGGTCTGTTGATCGTAATGTAGGCAATTTGATTGCGAACCTCGGTCAGAACTAGCGTTTCCATTTTCTTGTTTTTGAAAGGTAAAGATAGTTAGAATAATCTTGCTGACTGATCAATGCGGTAGGCTTATCCTGAATGTTGTGCCCTTTTCAGGTTCTGATTGCAAGACAAAGACCTTTCCTTTGTGATATTCTTCAACAATGCGTTTCACTAAGGTTAGACCAAGACCCCAGCCTCGCTTTTTGGTAGAATAACCAGGTTCAAAGATCGTTTTGAATTGCTTTGGCGTAAGGCCTTTTCCAGTATCTGAAATATCGATATGCACCCATTCAGCTACTTCTTGAACGTGAATGCGAAGTGAGCCAATACCTTCCATCGCATCTACGGCATTTTTACAAATATTTTCAATAACCCATTCAATGAGTGAGGCGTTGTGTTGCACGAGCAAAGGACGTTCTCCGGAGAGTTCATATTGAATATCTACTTTTTGAGAGAGCCGCACTTTTAAATAGTTCAGGTTGTTTTCAATAGTTTCGGAGAGGTCTGCCTCGATCAGTTTGGCGCCCGAACCAATTTTAGAAAAACGGTCAGTAATTTTTTCCAAGCGCTCGAGGTCTTTGTGCATTTCACGCGGAATCATAGGGTCAATATCTTGTTGTTCAAGATGGGCCACCCAAGCCATCATGGAAGAAAGTGGTGTACCGAGTTGATGCGCGGTTTCTTTGGCCATTCCGGCCCACACCTGATTTTGTTCAGCTTTTCTAAACATCGAAAACAAGAGGTAGCCAATCAGCACAATGAGCCCTAAGATGCCAAATTGTAAATACGGCAGCCAAAACAGTTGCTTGACTTCTTCAGAGTCTTTTAGGTAGAGCAATTTGCGCTCGCCGTTGTAGCGTAATTCAATCGGTGGATATTGCTTAGCCATTTCGGCTATTGTTTTGTCGATTTGATTTTTTGAAAGTGCTTTGGCCTCCAGGTTGCTTGCTAAAACATCTTTATTTTTTGGGTCATAAAGCACAACTGGCACCAAATTTTTTTGGTCGGCGAGGTCTGAATTGAAAGATTGAATCAGCGAGTCAGAATGCGCTTGGAGGCGAATAAGTTCTTTAGAAAAACCATAACAGAGCGTCATGTACATATCCTCAAAGACTTGAATTTTGTAAAAACGCTTTGCGGCTATCCATGAATTGGCCAATCGTTGAATGGAGTCGGCATGAAATGTATTATCCCGAAATGAGCCATTTTCTTTTAAACCTAAGTTTCTTGATTGTGAAATACTCCCGTCGTCATTCAATAAGATAAATGGGATGTCTTTGTTGGCCTCAATAATTTCTAGTGCAAAATCAATATCTTGACTCATGCTGAGGTCAGAGGCGCCTAAAATGGTGCGATTTGCACTTACGACCAATTCCATTTTTTGTCGTTCCTTTTCTTGAAGTGCACTAAAGATTTGGCCGCTTAAATCGACAAGTTCAGCTTTTTTGCGAAGGGCAAGGGCCCATTGCTGCGCTTTATTGCGTTCTCGGTTTCCAATTTTTTGGATGCGCTGGTTGGAATAAAACAAACTTGCCCCAACAATGAGTAGTGCAAGTAAAATGAGTAATAATTTCCAGCGTTGTTTGGAGGTGTAGAGGTCCATCAGACGAATTTAAGTAAAAATGAGTGCAAACTCAATGGAGCACCTCTTTTTCAATACGTGAACAAACGGAAGTAAGATCAAAATGTTGTTTGATTGCTTGTCTTTTTGCGCATTCAAATTCATTTGAAAGCACACGGTTAATTGCCAAGTTTAAATCAGTGGGATTATCATATTCAAAAAGACAACCTCCCTGATATAAGTTTATTAACTCAGCTGTACCGCCGTTATTGGCTCCAACCACGGGACAATTTGCATAAAGTGCCTCAAGGGTTGCCATTCCAAAAGTTTCAAACGCTGCAGGCATGATTATTAAGTCAGCTGCGGCATACACATGCTCTATTTCCTCTTTGAATCCGGCCCATATCACGTTTTTTCCTTTGGGGTGAGCTGCTGTTTTTAATTGGAGTTCTTTTTCAAAAGTATTTGGCTCATCCACAGTACTAGCTCCTACGAAGATCAAGTATTCGTCGCTTTCTTGTCTTTGGGAGAACATTTCCCATACAAAATCTTGTCTTTTTTTGGGATCAATGCGCCCAACTACCACTATTAACTTTGCGTCTAATGGCCACAACAGTTTTTGTCTAGCTGTTGTCTTTTCCACTGCATGATATTGATCAAAAGTGATTCCGGAGGGGATTTCTTTGATTTTATGCCGGGTAACATTGGCTTTTTCTTTGACTTGCTGCACGAGATAGGGAAGCGGGCAAACCCAGTTTTTGAAAAAGACATACCTCAACGTTCTAAACCATTGTGTTCGGGTTCCGCCTAAAGCCATTTCCATGAAATAGTGCACACGGATTTTACTGAATGAAAAAAAAGCAATGCTTGCGGCTAAGCTCATTTCTCTGTTATTGCGAAAAATGAGGTGATCAAATCCTTTTTTAAGAAGCACTTTTGATAAGCTCCAAGCAAAAGCCCACTGATAATGACCCGTTTTTTTCTGAACTATATAATAAGGTATACTTTGTTTGCTCGCATTTTGAATGATCGGACTATCTTTTTGTCCGATAATCATGACGCGATGCCCGCGGTCTTGCATCGCTTTCGCATTGCGCAGTTGGTTCATTTCTAAACCTCCCCAACCTTTTGACAAACACAAGTAGGCGATATGTTTCATAACAAGCGCTGCGAAATTAGCCAGATTTGAGGTAATTTTACCACATGAATCAATTGAAGCATTACTTACTCAAGCCTTGGTTTGTTTTTCTCCTCAGTTTTTTACTGATCGCTTTGCTTTTGATTTTCATTAGCCCGAATCTATTTGAAGGTGAAATCGTTTATGAAAGAGGAGGGAAGCAATACATATTGCAAGCACCGCTGAGCTTGGCTTATTTTCTTGGGATGGGATATCACCCATCCGAAATGGCAGATGTAGTCGATTTTTACCTTACCAAGCGTGGCTACATGTTGGCTTTTAGTTTGCTTTTTGGCTTTCCGATATTATTTGCCTACCGATCACTTCTAGAAAAGCGGAATCGAAAAAACTAGTGAAGCTAATTCGCTTGGCACTTTAATTTTTGCTTATAAACTTTTGGTGCGCCCGCCGTCAACTGGTAGATTGATACCATTAACATAGGAAGCCTTAGGAGAAGCCAAGAAAGCAACAGCTGCAGCAACTTCTTCCGGTTCCGCAATGCGCTTCATCGGGCTTTCTTGCCCCATTTCGGCTAAAATCTCAGCAATACTTTCGCCAGTTTTATCTGCTTTTACTTTCGCAATTTCCGTAAGTCTTTGCGTGTTGGTTGCACCGGGCAAGACATTATTTACCGTGATGCCATAAGCACCTAACTCATTAGCAAGCGTTTTGGACCAACTTGCTACAGCACCACGAATGGTATTTGACACCCCTAAATTGGGCAAAGGTTGTTTAACAGAAGTTGATATAATATTAATGATCCTTCCATAGCCTTCGTTTTTCATTCCGGGCACGAGTGCTTGCATTAAAATATGATTGCAAATAAGGTGCTGATTAAAAGCAGCTAAAAATTCATTTACATCGGCATCTACAACAGGCCCGCTTTTTGGCCCGCCTGTATTATTTATTAATACCTGAACAGGGCCATTATTTTTTATAAATGTGTCTATAGATATTTTTAATTCACCAGGCTTGTTGAAATCCGAAACAAAATAATAATGATTTTGACCATTAGATACGTCAAGCTTAGCAAGCGCATTTTGAAGGCGCTCTTCATTTCTTGCCGTGAGCACAACAGAAAAACCATCCTTGGCTAGTTGTTGAGCAATTGCGAGTCCGATTCCTTGAGTTGAGCCACAAACTAGTGCGCGAAGATGAGTCATAGTTTTAATTTTTTTTTTTGTATCCAAAAATTCAATATATTTGGCGAAATTACTAATACTAAAGTTATTACTATGAAAAGTTTTACACGGTTTTTATTACTAACGGTAATACTACTTACGTCGTTCTTAGGTGCTAAGGCGCAAGTGAGTTTGTATACTTTTAGCAGCAGTGCTGGCACTTATAACCCTATATCTGGAGGTTTACTTCTTGGTAACTCCTCTACTGATGATCAACGATTTGTTAATCCTGCATCTCCTCTTGGAGGTACTACGACAACAGGTGTTGGGATTCCAATAGGTTTCAATTTTTTGTATAACGGCACATCTTATGATAGAATTGCCGTAAATGCAAACGGCTGGATAACCCTTGGTTCTTCGTCTTTAACCCCTTCTGTAAATATTAATTCTTCATCATCTTATTATCCTACAGGTGCGACTAGTACTGCAACTCCATCACATCTTAGATCTAGAATTTGTGGTTTTGCTACAGATTTACAAGGGTCTTCGACTTCATCTTTACGTGTTGAAACAATTGGTTCAGCTCCTAACAGAGTTTGTGTAATTCAATGGTCTAATTTTAGAAAATATAATGTATCTGGCGATAGCTTTAATTTTCAAATAAGATTAAATGAGTCATCGAATCTAATTCAAGTCGTTTACGGAAACATGACAAACACTTCGTATTCAACAACATCTGAAGTTGGATTGGGAGGCAGTTTAAATAGTGATTTCAATAACCGTACTACCTCTACGAACTGGGCCGCAACCACCAGTGGCACGTCAAATGCAGCAAACATGGCTGTTAGTAATACTGTATTCCCCGCTTCTGGTCAAACTTACTCTTGGGCCCTACTACCATTACCTACCTTAACTTTTTCAAGTATTACCCCTAGTGTTATTTCCTGTGCTACAACAGATCCGCGTCAGGTTGTTGTGAATGCAAGTATCGCATCGGGTTCAATTTCAACGGTGGTTTTGAATTATTCATTTAATGGTGTTGCACAAACACCGATTCCAATGACAAACTCAAGTGGCACAACATATACTGCTACTATTCCGGCAGCAACTCCTGCAAATGCCAACGTTACTTGGAGCGTTTCTGCTATTAGCTCAATTACATTAGCCAATATCCCATTTGCATCAACGGGATCATATACTGGAACTGCTTATCAAGATCAGCCCGTTCTTGGTTTGTCAGCTTATTCCACCGCTTCAAACTCAGTTGTTTGTTCAGGTTCAGCATCAAATTTAAACGCAACACTGTATTTAAATAGTTTGCCTGCGACAACGCAACCAACCTACACGAATCCAAGTGTGACCAATCCTACAGCTGATGAAGATTTTGGTAGCATAACTGTTTCTCAAGGTACGACGGTATTGTTAAACAACACTTCAACAATTAACTCATTAACAGGGACCTTAGGAACAGCAACTGGAACAGCCGGAGGTTACTCTAATTTTACTTCGTTCGCCACTACAAACATGACGGCGGGTCAGACATACAATATTTCACTTACCTCTTTGACCACGGGAACGGCTTATGCAAATTTCTTTGCGGTATTTATTGATTTAAATAGAAATGGCTCATTTAGTGATGCAGGTGAAGCAGTTTTTGTTTCGCCTACCTCTATCTTGGGTGCTCATACTGTAACTGGTACATTTACAATTCCGGCAACGGCGTTTAATGGTCTCACAAGAATGCGTGTAATGAATTATGAATCATCCCCATCTTCCGCCTATATCAATTCGATTGGTTACGGTGAATATGAGGATTACCTTATCAACATGACTGGGACAATTCAGGGTGGTGGTTCAGGAACAATTCCTGCAATTACTTCTGTTTCATGGTCTGATGGCACAAGTGTTGTAGGTACAGGTAATCCATTTACGGCTAACCCTGTCGTTACTACTACTTACACTGGAACAGTAACCGCTGGCGGTTGTCCGGTTGTTTCTTCTCCTATAACTGTAAATACATTAGTCCTACCAGCTGCGCCAGTTGCAACTAACAGTACGCAGTGTGGTACGCAGGTTCCTACTGCATCTGTGGCATCTGCTGCTGGTGTTGATGGCACAGGGATGTTCTATTGGTATGATGCTGCTACTGCAGGAAATGTTGTACAAAACCCACCAGTTGCCAGTACTTGGACTACTTTCTTCACAGATGATTTCAGCGGTGCAACTGTTGCTACAGGAGCTGTAACTAACGGTACTGCTAACCTTACTAATATTCCTGGTTGGTTACAACTAACCTCGGCAACGAATAGCCAACAAGGCGGAATTACAGTAAATGCGGGGGTAAATGCACAAGCTTATAAAGTAGAGTTTGATGTTCAGACTACTTCGGGCGGTGCTGATGGTTTCTCTTGGAGTTTTGCACCAGATGCAAATGCCGCAGCCACTTCACCTGCAGCTGAAATGGGCACTGGAACAAAAGTTAAAATTTCTTTTGATGCCTACGGTGCAATGCCAAATGGTGCAGGGACATATTTATTGTATAACAATACAGCCACTTCCTTTAATGCCTCTACCGCTGGAGTTCTAGCTTACAATGCAGCTACTCCGTGGTTAGGATCAGCTTCAGCTCACGTCATTATAACAATTAATGAGTCTGGTTTGTTAACCTTAAACGTGGATGGCACAAATGTATTTACAAATGTTGCTCTCCCTGCTGCTTATTTAACAGAAAATAAATCGACTTGGAAGCATGTTGTTTCTGCTCGTACCGGCGGTATCAATATGTTAACGGCTATCGATAATCTTTCAGTTGCATATAAATTGTATGCAGCCGGCTCAACAACTTACAACTCGCCATTGGCAAGTAACACAACATTCTATGTTACTGAGTTTGGTACGAACGGTTGTTATAGTCCACGTTCGCCGATTTCAATTTCGGTATCTCAACCCTCACCAGTTGTTTATAATAATTCAGCTACTGGTATTTGTTTTGGTCAGTCAGTTACAATTAACATGTCTTCGGCTATTACTCCGGCGTATACTTATCAGATCACTTCTCCAAACGCTGGTGCAGGTGTGGTTTCTCCTGCCACAGGAGCAACTCAAACGTTTACACCAACAGCTGCTGGAACTATGCCATATATCGTTACTGCGACCAATGGTAACTGTACAGAGGTTGATACAGTAAATATCATGGTAAACAACTTTATTCCTGCTGCTCCTGTTGCGGTAAATTCTATTACCAACATTTGCTCAGGTGTTATGTCACAAAATGTGGCAGTAACTCCATCTATAAGTGCTCCGCTTGTTTTAACATCGTCTAGAACAGGACTAAGTAAGTTTATAAGTAACACTATAGTTGACACTAAAGACACTTTAACCGTT
>JBIPMW010000393.1:0-4904 GCA_044376455.1 Crocinitomicaceae bacterium
CCCGTACTATGCGGATAATTTCTGCTGTTCCGTCTGCTACTTCAAATTTTTCTGGTCTGAACTGAAAAGCAACTAAAGAGGTAAAATCACCATGTCCTCCTTGGGCTGAAATCAGGTGAGGTGCTACCAATAGATCTGGTCCAATAATCCAGCCATTGGCGATCGCTTTTTTGAGATCGACGGTAATAAATTCTGGATCGGGACAACCCACTTCCCTTACAGTAGTAAAACCGTTCATTAACAGTATTTTCAGGGGATTTAAGCTATAAAGGGTCATTAATGGCACTGTCACCATATAAGGATTTTCTGGAATTGTAGGATCCCCTTCACAGAAGGTGATATGAACATGACAATCAATGAAACCAGGGGTAACGGTGTGTCCTTTTAGTTCAATAATTTGAGCGTTGCTGTGATCAACTGTTGTAGCGATCGCAGTGATATTCCCATTTTCGACGCGAATTTCCGTGGCACCAAGGGGATTATCAGCCAAACCATCCCAATATTGATCGGTTACGATTACATAATTTGGGCTAGTGGAATTAGTACCAGTCATCGTTGTTTCTCCTGTTGTTAATTTTTTCAGCGTTTTTATTAGTCTTGAGCTAGGCGATCGCTTAATATCTCGACTTCCACTGGATGAATAAGCCAATTCAAGTTGATAGTTAGCGAATCCGCTTTAATGGTTAGTCTTGATAGACATTCATAGTATGTAGCCAAATGGTATCCGTATCCGCGTTTTCTTGTGTACTACCTAACAAAATTTCAAAATAGGAACGACTATCATAGACATGACGAAGGATGTTACAACGTTCGCTGTCTTCAATTACATCAAAACCCGCCGTTTTATTGGGGATTAAAGTAATCGACTGCATCCCATTATCAGCGGCAAAGCAGAGACGAATATCTAAGGGACTTCCCAACCAAGAGGGATCATCAAAACCAAAGACAGAAAATAATCTAGCATTGGCAACCACTAGAGGTATATTGTAGGGTTTAAACTCAAAAGGAATAGCTCCCATATCGGCTTCACCCCGTCTGTCTCCGACAAAATCGCAGGGAAAGTTATTAAAATTCCATAAAAAAGATCCATCCTCATCTTTGACGGTGATGGTATAGCTTTCTTTGCATCGGTATAAAACCATAAATTGATGACCTCCTTGAATATTTGATTAAGTTTTGTTGATTCAAGAGATTGTTAGGTTGGTTGAGGAAAGTTTGTTTTTTTTTCTCACACCAACCAACTGGTACTATAGCGTCCTATTCGCTTAATAACCCGTTTGGGCATCGATTGGCCCAGCATCAATACCTGCAACTGCCCAACCGACAGCAACGGGATCCTCTGTCACCACGCCAAAAACCAACGCAGCGGCGGAAACAAGATCACTGATCCAGGTATGCCCAACACCGCTAGTCACCTTATTTGGTACTAACATTCCATTCTCAGGAATATTTGATTCTGGATTATAAGCTGCCAAGGTACTTAGGAAAACACCACATGAACCAGTTGCACACATATAAGTCAGATTGGCATCGGCAATGATGCCCCAGGGGCTCCCTGAGATGGTTGCATCCTGTTGGGCGGCATTGCCCACCGTGTTAGTGCTGGCATCGCAAACATAGATACTGCCCATAGAGGAATTAGAGGGGTTGGACGGAGCCGTGGCAATAAAGATTGCTCCCTCTGGATAATTTCCCGGATCTGCATTACCGGCGTTGGGTGAATAGGCCAAAGATAAAATGACCTGTCCACTGGGTACTGTCCAAATAGGACTTAACGAGGCATTGAAACCACTATAGGGCTGATAGTGCAAACCGCCAGCCGGGGTTGCCCAGTAAATGCCTTTTGGTCCCTTACAAACGTCAGTTGCATTACATCCACCGTCATACCCGTAAAGGGTAGGAGTTGAAGATGGGTTTTTGGCATTGAAAATAACCCCCGTGGCCGCACACCCGCCGAGTAACAGACAATCGTAATTAGTTAGCGTCCCCGCAGGGAAAAAGGTCAGAGATACGGACGCTCCATCCGTCTGGCTATAAGATGTGTTTGAACCCACATAAGACAAGCTCGGCACGCCGTTAGACCAAGTGACTGAATACCAGTAGAGGTTGCCATTAGACGCTGCCACGTAAAGAAGGCTTTCGGGGAAATAATAGAAAAGTCCGGCAATTGGCGCATCGGGTTGTTTTTCCGAAGCGATCTGAGTCGTGACATTACTACTTGTGAATTGGCTGCCTCGAGTAGCGGGATTAATGCTATTAAGCCAAATATTCTCGTCTTCAGATCCGTAAACAAAATAGTAAGGTGGTGAATAGTCAGTGTTGCTGTAATCAAGCAGAAACTCAATGGCAGTAGTACTGGCACCATTATTATCAAGATTACTCACCCCCCCTAAAGTATAACTTGGTGGGGTTGGATTCGGTGAAAATTGCCCAACCGAGATCCCACTTTGGTAAGCAGCGACGACAAAAGTATAGTTCTTATATTCACCAGCAGGAATAGTGATTGCCGAAATACATTGAGTGTAGGGAAAAGACATGATTATCTCCTTTTGAGTTGAAATTAAAGGGAATTACTTGAGAGGTCAGAAGTAAATAATTTAATTATTTTCCCTTTCTGTTCCTCCCCATTTACAGTCGTGCCGATTCCCACTGCCGACTGTATCAGAGATTTAGGATAACTAGGCTCAATTAGGGGCGATCGCCTATCTAATGGCAGTTACCATAGGGGTAAGTTATTTGCCCGTCGATACCCTTTTAAAATGTTTAAAGGGACTCCATTAATGAGAGCAGAAAAATTATTGACAGTGGTTTCTAGTTGACCTGTACTGGTATTGACGCGATTCCACCAATCAGTGGCAATAATGTTAGATTTGATGCCATTTAAACCAGCGAAAAAGCTAGAGAGTTCTTTAGGCACATTAGCTGGTACTCCATAAGCACCTTCATAATTATACTGAGCCATTAATGACCAGAGAAAATTATTAGGTTGGTTGATAGCGTCAATTTGTTGTTGTAAATAACTCTGCACGTCTGACCAAAGAGTTACACTTGTACCACACCAATATTGTTTAATAGAACTGCTCCAAAAGGGTGTATTTTGTGCTAACCAATCAGACATACTATCAGGAAATTCGAGAGAGCCAACTACAACTCGGCCAGTAGTTTGCCAAAGGTCTTTTAAGGGTTGAGAAATACCAGAGGGCGGAATTAATTTATCCTGTCCAATAGTGTTGATAATCAGATTAGATAAATCTTGATAGGTTTGGCTTGTCCAATTTCCCTCAAAATCATGTAAGTCAAGAATAACAAATTCTTGGGGATTATCAGCTAAAAATTGCGTTACTTGATTGAGAAAATCTACTAAAGTCAGGGGGAGAGCAAAACTCCCGTGACACATAACAAATTGATTATCCCCTGAGCCACTACTAAGCATTAATCTGAGATCAAGGGCGCGAATACCTTGACTAAGTTGCTGATTGATGTTTTGGTATTGAGTTTGTACCCATGATTGGCTAATACTACCAGCGCAATAAGTTGAGGCATCGTGAGTGCCTGGCAGGGTTAACTCATTGAGACAAAGGTTTTGAATACAAGGGGCAAATAATTCCATCCAATTATTAGCCCAGTGTAATACGGAAGGACGTAACACACTTTGATCATCTGCTAATCCGCCACTGCCATAATTAGGGGTTGGATAAGGACTAATTTGGCTTTGGGTATTACCAGGGAAATAACCAAGGGCGATCGTTACTACCCCATCATGAATCCATCCTACAGCAGATGTATTAGTAGTATCTGGAGTAGGATAAACAAAAAGACCATTGGGAATATTTTGCCATTCAACTAAAACCCCATAACCTGCTTCTGAGGGGACAGGCGTTGATAGTCCGTGAACTCCACTCTTTTTAGCACTAATTGTAAAGTTAAAGTTACTTACCTCCTCAAGGGTATATTCAACATCACCCGCATCATCTATACTGTCATGACCTACTGTTTCTTTAAACTCAGCATAAAATTGAGTAAAGGAATTAGGACTAATCTGAGAAGATGGCTCCCACTCCATCTGGTAACTGTGGGATTTTACTTGATTGATGTTATATGGCGTAGCGTTGACAATTTGTATGTGAAATCCAGCACCCATAATAATTTTCTCCTTGATGAAGATGAGTATTGTTGACTTTTTAAAGTCGTTAATTGAGTTACAGTTAAAGATAATTACTTGAGAGGTCAGAGAAGTAAATAATTTAATTATTTTCCCTTTCTGTTCCTCCCCATTTACAGTCGTGCCGATTCCCACTGCCGACTGTTTAGCGATAGAATAATTAGCTTAACTTAGTGGCAATATCATCTAAATCTTGCTCTGTTAGCGTGAGAGAATCAGCCACATTTTCCGTCAGCGGCCAGTCAATTTCCAGAAGATTGAAATAAGCTTGGATATGCTGAAAATAGGCTTCTTGCAGAAATTGCTTCAGGGGGTTTGGTTGCGGTTGAGAAAAAACGCCACATTTACCTTTCATGGCAAAAGTGCTGGGATTTAACGCCAGATAATTACAGTTTTTCACTTTCTGAATTTGACTATTAACTAATAGTGCAATTCTCGAAGATTTAGGAATATTACAAGATTCATACAGGGTGGGAATCTGCTTTAATTGCTGAATATTCCAAGCATGGGGAACAATATCCAAACTATTCCAGAGTCGGCTGCTTTGATTGAGACCTGGCTCCGTATTTCCGTAGTAATCAGAAAAGGTTTGATCCCCTGGAGTTGCTCCCGCAGAAAATTGGGTATTGACGGTGATTTGTTTACCGGTAGGGTTCCAAGTTGCTTGATTTTCGTACAGCCATAATGCCATTACTGGAGATAATGCTCCGCCTAAACTATGGCCGGTGGTAATGATTTCAAT
>JBIPMW010000365.1:0-4882 GCA_044376455.1 Crocinitomicaceae bacterium
AAGCCGAGTTTTCAAGGTGCTGCGCCGTCCACTTGGTTTTCGAGACTGGCCTTTTAATTCTAACGTAAAGCCAACCTAGAACGGCGGGGTTTCAGACCCAAAATTTCCGATGAATCCCTAAAAATAATTCTAACTGTTGACTCCATAACCAGCCCTGTTCATTCGCTGCAATTTCTTCGTATTTTCCTGCCATCAACTGAAACCCCTTAAATTCTAAACTGGTGAGATCAAACCAAAAATAATTAGGAGTCCGGAAAGTTTCCTGATAAATTTCTTTCTTTAAACCTCTATCAGTTTCTGCCGTTGAATCAGACAAAATCTCGATGATGACCTGGGGATATTTCCCCTCTTCTTCCCACACTACCCAACTTTTACGCGGTTTTCTTGCTACTCCCAAAACCACAAAAAAATCAGGACCCCTAAAATATTCTGATTTTCGTTGATTAGGGCTGTAATAAATAGTCAGATTACCAAAAGCATAGAAATCTTGGCGGTCTTTCCATAATAACTCTAGTGATTGGATCAAAAGCATCAATTGACGCAGATGTAACTCTGTTTCCATAGGGGGTTCATCACTCAGTAAATCACTTTTGGGAAAGATAATTTCCTTTAACTCATCTTCAACAATAACCATGACGACCACTCAATTATTTAATCTTCCCTATTTTAGCTCTTCAGTAGAGCGTTCTACGGTTTCCTATCAACCTAACCGTTTAGCAGGATTACGACGCTTTGCCATAGCGATTACCTTTCTCAATATTTTAGGTCATACTGTCCTCGGATTTGAACAATCTTGGGCGCAACCTCTGGTGGCTTTAGCAACAGGTTACAGCGTAGAATTATTATTAGAAAGCGTTGATGCTGGGGTAAATAGCTTTAAACCTAGATATTTAGGAAGTATCGGTCAGTTTGTCGATTTTCTGCTTTCTGCCCATATTACCTCATTAGCGATCGCTATGTTACTCTATGCTAATGAGCGTTTATTTCCGATTATGTTTGCAGTAGCGGTGGCTATCGGATCTAAAGCAATTTTTCGGTTAAAAGTGGCGGATAAAACCCGTCATTTTCTCAATCCTTCTAATTTTGGTATTAGCGTTACCTTACTCTTATTTCCTTGGATTGGCATCGCGCCCCCCTATCAGTTTACCGAGAATTTAAGCGGTTGGGCAGATTGGATTTTACCCGTCTTAATTGTTTGTACGGGAACGTTTTTAAATGCCCGTTTTACTCGTAAATTGCCTTTAATTGCGGGATGGTTAGGGGCTTTTATCTTACAAGCAATCCTCAGAAGTGCTATCTTTCACACAGCGTTAATCCCCGCCCTATTACCCATGACAGGGGTGGCTTTTGTCCTCTTTACTTTCTATATGGTAACGGATCCGGGAACAACACCAATTAACCCCCGTGAGCAGATAATTTTCGGGGCATCTGTAGCCGTTGCTTATGGCATTTTGATGTCCTTTCATGTTGTTTTTGGGATGTTTTTCGGATTGACACTGGTGTGTTGTTTCAGAGGGTTGATATTAGCGGTTGAACCCTTAAAAGCAAAATTACCCCTAGTACAGGCTTCCGGCATTTTATCAACTCCTTAACCAATATATTATGCGGTTTTTGTGGGCAAAGCCCACCCTACAGCTTTTAGCTACAAACTACAAATGAAAAGGGCGTAAGCCTTACGCCCCTACAGTAACATTCTCCTGGTCATTGACTATGAAAGCTTCTCCTCAAATTGCTATTGTTGGCATGGCTTGTCTTTATCCTGATGCCGATTCTCCACAGGAATTATGGGAAAATGTCCTGTCTCAGCGTCGGGCATTTCGTCGCTTTCCCTCAGAGCGATTATCGTTAAGTGACTACTATTCTCCCGATAAAAGCGCCCCTGATGTCATTTATTCGACTCAAGCTGCCGTTATTGAGGGCTATGAATTCGATCGCATTGCTTATAAAGTGGTGGGGAGTACCTTTCGTTCGGCTGATTTAGCCCACTGGTTAGCGTTAGATATTGCGTCTCAGGCGTTGAATGATGCCGGATTTCCCGACGGAAAGGGGTTAAATAAAGAAACAACCGGGGTTTTACTGGGAAATACTCTCACAGGCGAGTTATCGCGGGCTAATACCCTAAGATTGCGTTGGCCCTATGTGCGTCATAGGGTAGAAGAACAATTATTAAAACAAGGATTATCGGACAAAGAACGGCAAATTTTCTTAAATGAATTAGAAAATCGCTTTAAAGAACCCTTTGAACCGATTGGAGAGGAGTCTTTAGCGGGAAATCTCGCGAATACGATAGCGGGGAGAATTTGTAATTATTTTGACTTAAAAGGGGGCGGATATATCGTCGATGGGGCTTGTAGTTCCTCTTTACTGGCAGTAGCGAATGGTTGTTCGGCTTTAGTCGCTGAAGATTTAGATATCGCTTTAGTCGGGGGTGTGGATATTAGTATGGACCCTTTTGAGTTGGTGGGTTTTGCCAAAACGGGGGCCTTAGCCTCTGGGGAGATGAAAGTGTATGATCAAGGGTCTAATGGGTTTATTCCGGGGGAAGGATGCGGTTTTCTGGTGTTAATGCGTCATGGGGATGCCCTAGCCCAAAATAAACGGATTTATGCTGTTATTCAGGGTTGGGGGATTTCTTCCGATGGCAAAGGGGGAATTACTCGCCCAGAAGTGGAAGGACAGTTATTTGCTTTAAATCGCGCCTATAAACGGGCTGAATTTACGGGGGATACTATAGCTTATTTTGAAGGCCATGGTACGGGAACGGCGGTGGGTGATGGAACCGAATTAGAAGTTTTATCTCGTATTCATCCAGATACGGTAAATAAAGCCGTTATTGGTTCAATTAAAGCGAATATTGGCCATACTAAGGCGGCGGCAGGGATAGCAGGGTTAATTAAGGCGACTATGGCGGTTCATCGTCAAATTTTACCACCAGTGACGGGATGCGATCGCCCTCAGGCTCGGTTAACCGAAGACAAGGCAAGGTTACAGGTATTAAAAGAGGGGCAAATCTGGCCAAATTCCTTACCTTTACGGGCAGGAGTGAGTGCCATGGGTTTTGGGGGCATTAATAGTCATATTATCATAGAGGGATTAAGTCAGATTCGTCGTCACACTTTAACGCCACAGGAACAAAAATTAATCCATTCTCCCCAAGATGCGGAGTTATTCCTATTGAGTGCAAATAGTCAAGAAGACTTACAAGCACAGGTTAATCGGTTATTAAATATTGTTCCTCGCATATCCCAGTCAGAAATGACGGATCTTGCCGTTGAATTAGCGAAAAAGGTAAATCCTCATTTACCCTATCGTCTGGCCATTATTGCATCTTCCCCCGATAGCTTAACCAATCACCTTGTAGGAGCGCAAGGCTTGCACTCGTTGATCCCCCCCGGTCAAAATTTAGATAATATCTTTACCAATCACGAAAAACAGATCAATAAAATAGGTTTTCTCTTTCCGGGGCAATCCGCACCAGTTTATCTTCATGGGGGACTCTGGGAAAGACGTTTTCCTGTGATTAAACAATTATATAACAAGGCTCAGTTAGCCAAGGGTAAGGATAACACGGTGACGAATATTGCTCAACCGGCGATCGTTACGGCTTGCCTAGGGGGGTTACAACTCCTAGAAAACTTAAATATTAAAGCAGATTTAGCCATAGGACACAGTTTAGGGGAATTATGCGCTTTATTTTGGGCAAATGCCTATGATAAGACTCAATTAATTAATCTAGCTAAAATTCGCGGTCAAGCAATGGCACAACTGGGCCACCCAACAGGTAGAATGGCCAGCATTAACGCCGATGCAGAAACGGTTAAAAGTTTATTAAATGGACGTATCGTTGAGATTGCGGGATTAAATTCACCCTATCAGACAATAATCTCAGGAGAGGCCTTAGGGATTAAAGATGTTGTTGAAAAAGCCCAAAATCAAGGCATTAAAACCGTTTATTTGCCTGTCTCCCACGCTTTCCATTCTCCCCTAGTGGCCCCGGCCGTGCAACCCTTAGAAGATTATTTACAAACTTATCCCTTAAATTCCCTGGAAAAAACGGTTATTTCTACCGTAACGGGCGAAAAATTGCCATTAAATACCGACTGGCGCTCGCTTTTATTAGAACAAATGATCTCACCGGTGCGCTTCATCGATGCAGTCAAGTCAGCAGAGAAAGAGGTTGATTTATTCATTGAAGTGGGTTCTGGTTCAATATTAAGCCGTTTAGTGGCAGATATAACGGATATTCCCGTAATTTCTCTCGATAGCAGTAGTGAGTCTTTACAAGGGTTATTGAAAACGGTTGCAGTAATGTTTGTTAATGGTGTCAAGGTTAACTATCAAGGGTTATTTGAAGATAGATTTAGTCGTCCCTTTAATTTAGACTATCAACCCCATTTTATTGGCAATCCATGTGAGATCAAGGCAAAGGGCAAAAGTCAACAGGCAAAAGTAGAGAATATTGATCTTTTATTACCTAATCATAGCCAAAACCTCAAACCTAATACCTCAAACCTGAAACCTCAAACCTCAAAAATTGAAGTTATTCGTCAATTGGTGGCACAAAAAACAGAATTACCCCTAGAAACCATTGAAAATCATCATCGCTTGTTGGCGGATCTGCACCTTAATTCTATCAGTGTCAGTCAATTAGTGATCGAAGCAGCGCGTCAGTTAGACTTATCTCCTCCCCATTCACCGACAGATTATGCCAATGCAACTATTCAGGATCTAGCAGCAGCTTTAGAAGAATTAGGCAAAAATAATTCCCAAATTCCTCAAGAATCAATCCCGATGGGTGTTGATAATTGGCTGCGTGCGTTTACGGTTGAATTAATCGAAAAACCGTTAATTAAATCAGATAAAAAGCAAATAAATCGAGAAA
>JBIPMW010000154.1:0-4876 GCA_044376455.1 Crocinitomicaceae bacterium
CAGTTTCTAACTTCTTCGATAGACTGCATCTCGTTCGCCTTTTTAACAGGCGTCGAACCCATGATTTTGCGGTTGACCAAACTAGGTTCTGCATCGGCGCTATATAAAAAAGGGAGATTGCCGTATTTTTTATTTTGTGCTTCAAAATCGGTAATCCATGTAGTAAATCCTTCTTTGGTGCCATTGAGCATCAGGACGCCACCAATAATGCGGTTTTTGATGTGCTGATCAATGGTTGTTTTCTCTTGACCGAGTCTTCCGACTGCTGGCATAATCAGCTGGGCAACAATTGCGGTGTCATCTAGACTAGCAAAAACTTTTTCAACGGCAGCATCTAAGTCTTTGTTGTCTTGGAGGAAATCCTGCAGCGCAAATTTTGTTTGAATTTGGACAACTTCAGGTTTTTTCACCTCATTTTTAGGCGCTTGCGCACAACTATTAAAGAGCAATCCGCTGCTCAAAATACTTAATAATGTTAATTTCATAGCTCAAAGATAAAAGTTTACAACTAATTGAGACATTCAAACGACTTAAACAAAACCATATTTATGCAACGCCTATTATTTTTTTTCCTATTTCTTGCCGCGTGCTGTAGTGCTCAAACTTACGCTCAGAATTTTTACAATAGAGATACCATTCAAGTCATTGAAATTTTCTTTTCGTTTACAAACTGGGATGCACAGCTTGACGCTAACGAACCTTCAGAAACCTATATCTACGCTGACTCGGTTCGCATCAACGGTCATAGTTTTGATTCTTGTGGAGTGCGTTATAAAGGAAATAGTTCTTACAATACCAATAATCAAAAGAATCCGCTGCGTATTGAGCTCAATACAATCAAAGGAAATCAAGATTATTTCGGTGTCACTGACATAAAGTTGTCTAATTGTTACAAAGACCCTTCTATGATTCGCGAAATATTGTCGTATCAAATTCTCGAAAACTATATGGATTGCCCTAGTTCTAATTTTGCCCGTTTATATATCAATGGGCAATATCGTGGGGTTTACACCAATAACCAATCCATCAATGATGGTTTCAATCAAGAACATTACTTCCACTCAGACGATACTTATTTTAAGTGTAATCCGGTGGGTGGTGCAGGCCCTGGTGGAGGAACAAGCCCAGATTTGAAAAATTTAGGCACGGATAGCAGTAGTTATTTCAATGGTTATGAATTGCAATCTACATTTGGTTGGAATCGCTTGGTTTCTTTATGTAATACCTTAAACAATGATTTTCAGAATATCGAAAATACCCTTGACATTGACCGCGCCATTTGGATGTTAGCATTCAATAACGTTTTGGTAAACCTTGATTCTTACAGTGGTGCTTTTAGACAAAATTATTACCTCAGTTGGGATAAAAATGGCCGTTTTGTGCCAACCATTTGGGATCTCAACATGAGTTTTGGAGGTTTCCCGGGTGGAACAGGCTCGGGTACTTTTACACCCTCTTCGCTTGATCCATTTTCAAATGCCACTTCCAATAATCATCCATTGATCAAACAAATCATGGCCAATCCACTTTACAAACGCATGTACATGGCTCACGTGCGCACAATGGTACAAGAAATGTTTGCTTCCGGACAATACGAAACATGGGCGCAAAACCTCATGGCCTTGGCCGATTCCTCTATTCAGGCCGACCCCTATAAATTCTATACTTACAATCAGTTTCTCACTAGTCTCACTACTGCAGTAGCGGGTGGTGGACCTGGTCCAGGAGGAGGTGGTAGCATACCTGGCATCAAAGCACTCATGGATGCGCGCGCTCAGTTTTTTGGCACCAATGCCGCCTATTTATTGCAAGCCCCAAGTATCATAAGCCACGGCGCCACTACAACGCCTTTAACTTATGGAACCACAGCCACCATTACAGCACACGTGAGCAATGAAACCACCGTATATTTGGGCTACAGACAAGATCATACTCTGAAATTTAATCGCGTACAGATGTATGATGACGGTGCGCACAATGATGGTGCTGCTAATGATCACCTTTATGGAGTGGAAGTGCCTGTAAATGGGCTCACATTCGAATATTATATATACGCGGACAACAACAATGCAGGTCTTTTTTCGCCAGCAAGAGCTGAGCATGATTTCCATACGTTACAAGTAGTTTTTCCCGCTCCTTCCGTTGGTTCTGTGCTTATTAATGAAGTATTAGCCTCTAATATTTCAACAAATCTAGATCCAAATGGACAAGCTGAGGATTGGATCGAATTGATCAACACGACCAATGCGCCAATCGATTTAGCTGGTTTTTATCTTTCTGACGATGCCCTTAACCTAATGGAGTGGCCGATTCCTGCAGGGTCAATTATTCCGGCCAATGGTTATTTGTTGGTATGGGCAGACAAAGACACCACTGAACAAGGATTGCATTGCAATTTTAAATTAGGAAGTGCGGGAGATTACGTTTACTTGTCTCACGGTTTCAATGTCCATGACCAAATCAGTTTTGGTGCCCAATTACCCGATGTTTCCTATGCCCGTTGTCCGGATGCTAGCGTAGATTTCGCACAAGTAACACCAACACCTTTAGCCAACAATAACTGTCAAGCCGGTACAATCGAACAATTCTTACAAGTCAATATTTACCCTAATCCGTTTCAAGATTACTTAGTTGTCAATAATCAGGAAAATTCAGTTGGTTTAGTGGTTACGGATATCAATGGTAAGGTAATGTATCAATCTTCTTTAGCTTCGGGTGAGTATCAAATACCTACCAATACATGGGCTGGTGGTCTTTATATTGTTTCAATGCAACAAGGTCAAACGAGCAAAACAATGAAATACGTCAAGTATTAGTTAGCCTGAAAATAATCAATAAAAAAAAGGCTCCGAATTTCGGAGCCTTTTTTTTGAAATGATCTTTAGTGCTTTTCGTGGTGTTCTTTGCCACCTTGTTCTATTCTTTCTTGGCGTTGTTCTTTGAGTTCTTTTTTCATTTGCTCAAATTGCGCAGCAGTTAGTACATTTTTAAGCATTTCAATGCGTGCTTCTTGATTGGAACGGATGATTTCTTTTTTCTGTTCTTCAGAGAAATTGCTATCCATGATACCTTGATTTTTTTGCGCAATTCCAAGATTGATCGTGTAAACCTGCTCTTTTTGGGCATCAGAAAGTTGTAATTCTGCAGCCATTTTTTCTGTTAAAAATTTGGCGCGTTCTTCGGGACTTTTTTCGTCCTTATGGGCTTTAACGCCTGTTTGAGCGAAAGATAAAGAAGAAACGAGTAAGCTAAGCGCGAAAAGAATTGATTTTTTCATAGCATTGGATTTAAAATTAAACAAACGAATTTACGTAAAATTGTTACAAGTATTGTGCCTAATCTGCGGCTTCTACTTAACTTAGTGTAGCAATGCACCTTGCAAAGGAAACACCAAAACTTAAACGCCAATACGAGCAACAAATTGCTTTGGCCACTGAACTTGATTTTTTCAATCAAGTCTGCGTACAAGATATTTTACATGAGCATTGGTGTTATTTAATTGATAATGAATCAAATATCCTTTTAAGGCTTCCCTACAAAAATAAATGTGGGCTAAGGGCTTATTTACAGCCCTTATTTATCCGAGCCCTGCATGTTTTTTCAGCCGCGCAATCCGATAAAATTGTTGAAGTACTTCGTCGAAAGTTTTTTTTGCATGTCAATTTAACCCTGCCTAGTTTAAATAATTTACACACTGGTATATTTCAAAAATTGTCATGGAACGATGGCATTGATGAAATTCGAGGTGCTTATTCTGAAAACGTCAAAAGAAGTCTGAAAAAAGCAAGGTCCTTGGCACTCAAGCCCATCACATACCAAGATTTTCAGACTTTTTTTGTGGCCCAAAAAGGTGAAAACCTAGGAAGTTTAAAAAAGGAAAGTTGGCTGCGCTTGGCCCAATTGTTTGCAAAAGCACGAGCAATGGACGCTGCGTTTTGTGTTGGAGCCTTTGAGCAAGAAAAGCTAGTTGCCGGCGCTTTATTTTTCAAGTGGAAAGACCAGCTTTATTTTATGAAGGGAACACTCAACCACCACGGTAAAAAGACAGGTGCCTTGGTTTTTTTGATTGATACTGTTCTTGAAAAGTATGCCGATGAATGTCGGGTATTAGATTTCATTGGATCTAATCAAGAAAGTATTGCCTCATTTTATCGAAAGTTTGGAGCCAAAGACTACCACTATAGTATTGTCAAGGGAAGGTCTCCTCATCTTTAACGAAATAATAATTCATCCAGAAATAGCCAAGTAGGGTAGCCCGGTGCAAGGTGCCAACTGGGTAGTTTTCCAGGATTTGAAATGGTGTATCTGAGGTTTTTATATTTGAACTGTTTATCCGAAGCTACAGGAATTAAAACTTCATTTTTAAATGGATTTTTGTCCGTAGGACTCGCCTTCGCTAAATCTTGCTGGGCAATGACAAAATAGTCAGTACCGTTGAGGCTCCCTTCGACGGTAATTTTACTTGGTGCAAAAATCCAGGCTTTTTGATCGCGGATAAATGAAACCCCGACCTCGTTGATAGATTTTGGCGTTTTGAATTCAATTACTGCCACCACATCTTGGTCATAGTATCCTTGGTAGTCTCCAGTTCTGAATTCATTGCCCCCAAAAAGGCCGTCTATGAGCGCATCTTTTCCGGAAGCAGTATACTGATTAGAATACGTACTTTTTAATTCCAATAGGACATTCGGGTCTTTTTTGATGAAGCTTGAAGTGACTACGGCACTCCAGAAGTTCAATCCTTGTCTTTTGACTACTGGCTCTTTGTACCCCGCTATGATGGAGATATTTGCATTGGAGTGAATGTAAAAAGGTTGGTGATAGCTTTGCCATTTTTGTCCATTTATTTGATACAAGATTTGGGTTGCTGTTTTCG
>JBIPMW010000390.1:0-4873 GCA_044376455.1 Crocinitomicaceae bacterium
ACACGACGGCGAGGGTGTTTGAAGCTATCCGTCAGGCGAAACCACCTAAGTTATTAGTGGTTGCCGATGGTCCGCGTCCTGATAGACCCGATGATGTTGAAAAATGTAAGGCTGCTCGTGCTATCATTGAAAAGGTAGATTGGGATTGTGAGGTGTTGACTAACTATTCTGATGTTAATTTAGGTTGTAAAAGTCGGGTATCGAGTGGTTTAGATTGGGTTTTTGAGATAGTTGAAGAGGTGATTATTCTTGAAGATGACTGCTTGCCTCATTCTACTTTTTTTCGATTTTGTGAAGAATTGCTTGATTATTATCGACATGATGAACGGATTATGGTAGTATCAGGAGATAATTTTCAGTTTGGAAGAAAGTGTACAGACTACAACAGCTACTATTTCTCTCGTTACCCTCATTGTTGGGGATGGGCAACGTGGAGGCGAGCCTGGAAGTATTTTGATTTTGACATGAAACTCTGGTCAATCATTCGTGATGGGGAGTGGCTAAAGAGTATATCACACAACTCCAAGGATAGGAGATACTGGACTAAAATTTTTCAATCAAGCTATGATAATAAAGTTAACAGTTGGGCTTATTGTTGGACGTTTGCCTGTTGGATTCAGAATGGTCTAACAATCCTTCCCAATGTAAATTTAGTTAGTAATATTGGTTTTGGTGAAGATGCTACTCATACAAGCAGTAGCAAAAGCCGAGTTGCAAACCTTGGCGTTCAAGAGATGAATTTTCCTTTAGAGCATCCGCTATTTGTGATTCGACATAAACAAGCAGATGATTTTACTCATAAGCACATTTTCAAAATTCCTATTCCATCTCTAATTTTACAAAAATTTAGAAATTTTACATATTTGAATCTGGAAATTTAATTTAAGGAGAACTAGACCAATGAAGAAATTAATCCAAGAAATACTTCCCCCTATTGTATATAAGGCAATTCAATCATTACGCAATCATCTTTATTCACCGAAGCCAAAGTGGAATAAAATTTCAGGAGGCATATTGGAAGGGTGTATAATTTATGTGCCAACTGAACAATTTTACTTCAAAGAAATGATCGAGGGAGCTTATGATAAATTTTTTTGCGATTTCTTGAAAAAGGTTGATCTAGAATCACAAACTATTATAGACATTGGAGGACATATTGGTTACCACTCAATGTGTTTTGCTAAGTTAACTGGAAAAAAAGGGAAAGTTTATGTTTTTGAACCAAACGTTTTTAATGTAGAGCGTATGGAGCTAATCTTTGGCAAAAATAGAGACATTTCAGACAACATATCTATTAATAAGTTTGCCTTGTCAGATTCTCAGGGAACTGCTACTTTTAATTTTTCTCAAAATATTGATAATTCAACAAGTTTTGGAGGATATATTGAAGGAAGTTATAAGCCTCTTAGTGATGATGTATATGAAAAGGCAGGTTTTACATCAATGGAGGTAAAAGTAGATACATTAGATAATTTTGTTACAGAGAAAAAAATAACTAATTTAAAATTGATTAAAATTGATGTAGAAGGAGCAGAACATAAAGTTCTAGAAGGGGGACGTAAAACTCTTGAAAGTTTAAAGCCGATAATTCTTGTAGAAATTCATTCCGTATCAGCAATGCTATATGTAGCTATGATTTTATTTCCATTAAACTATGAACTTAATATTCTTGAGGAAGATCAAGACAGTAGATGTTTTATTTCTGCGACTCCAAAATAATAAGTTAAACAAAGCCTACGAAAACTAAGTCTGTACAAAAGTAAAAATGTTTCAAATTTACAGTAATTTCACAATAATAATTTTTTAAATTATGAAACTCTTAAATTTTGGTTGTGGTGCTACTTTTCATCCAGCTTGGGTGAATATTGATCTGGTTTCATTTTCACGGGAAGTTAGAGCATACGATATTCGTAAAAATTTGCCCTATCCTGATGCTGAGTTTGATGCTTGTTATAGCTCTCATGTTGTAGAGCATCTCAAACAAGATGAAGCTCAAAAAATGCTTGTAGAGTGTCACCGCGTCCTCAAGCAAAAAGGGATAATTAGAATAGTCGTTCCCGATCTTGAATCGATAGTTAGAGATTACTTAAATGCTTTAGAACAAGTCGATTCTGGATTAAAAGAAGTAGAGCCTAACTATGATTGGATCATGCTCGAGTTTTACGATCAAACAGTTCGCAGCTTTGGAGGTGGTGAAATGATGCGTTTTCTTCTTAACCCAGATATTTCCAATAAAGATTTTATACGCCCCCGTATAGGTGCTGAAGCTCAGAATTATTGGGAAGTACAACCACTTCAAAAATCTTTATGGGAGAAAATCACTTCTAAACAGCCCTATTGGTTTGTTCAAAAACTAAGAATTATTATCACAAAATTTCTGGTAGCTAGGATAGCAGGAAATGAAGCTATGCAAGCATTTGAAGAAGGAGTATTTCGGAACTCAGGAGAAATCCATCGCTGGATGTATGATCGCTATTCGTTGCGTCGGCTACTTGAACAAGCCGGCTTTATCGATGTGCGCATTTGTCGTGCCGATGAAAGTAGAATTCCAGACTTTAATAGCTACAATCTAGATGTAGTAGAAGGCAAAGTTCGTAAACCAGTTTCTTTATTTATGGAAGGAATTAAGCCATAAATAAGATACTCTCTATAGAATGTTTCTTGAATTATCATAATATAGATATAGTTTTCAATGTAGGTGCTAATTACGATCAGTATGCCAGATTTCTTCGAGAATGTAGCGTATAAAGATAATCTTATTTTTGAAGAAATGCTAGAGTTTTGTGGAGAACTAGGTTATGATATTCATGCGGTTGTTCTTGGCTTCACTGACGCTAAAACAGTAAAAATGCTTCAATTAGATGGGATTTTTTTTAAGTCATGAAAGTATGTCTACTCAGTCACTCTGACGGTCGAGGCGGTGCCTTTATTGCTGCCTATCGACTACATCAAGGCTTGCTGCATTTGGGCGGCATAGAATCAACCATGTTAGTTGGCGATAAACAACGAGATGATTGGACAGTATTGTCGGTAGAAAATAAGCTAGAAAAAGGTTGGGTTAAAATTGCTCCTAGCATTGATGCTTTACCTAAACTTTTTTATCCTAACCGCGATCGCACGATTTATTCTGTCCAATGGTTGCCAGATAAAATTCCCTCTAAAGTTGCCCAAATTGCTCCAGATATCATCAACCTACATTGGATATGTGGGGGATTCCTACAAATTGAAACTCTCGCTAAGTTCAAACAACCAATTGTCTGGACACTCCAAGATATGTGGCCTTTTACTGGCGGTTGCCATTACAGTGGAGAATGCGATCTTTATACTAAATCCTGTGGTGCTTGTCCCCATTTGGGAAGTCATCAGGACTGTGATCTCTCCCGTTGGGTCTGGAAACGAAAAGTAAAAGCTTGGAAAAATCTTAAGTTAACTATTGTAACACCGAGCCGATGGATAGCTGATTGTGCTAGAAATAGCTCTCTGTTTCAAGATTTACGGATAGAAGTCATTCCCTTTGGCTTAGACATTCTCAAATTTAAGCCAATCAAGCAAAAAATTGCAAGAGAATTACTTAACTTACCCCAAGATAAGCAACTGGTTTTATTTGGTGCCATGAGTGCCACCAGCGATCATCGCAAGGGATTTCAGTTTCTTCTACCAGCCTTACAAAAACTCAGTCAAACTAAAAAACAATATCAGATTGAATTAGCTGTTTTTGGCGCATCCGAACCTGTCGCTCCGCCTGATGTAGGGTTTAAAATTAACTATCTAGGAAAACTAAACGACGATATTTCATTAGCACTTGTCTATTCAGCAGCCGATGTAATGATTGTGCCATCAATTCAGGAATCTTTTGGACAGACTGCTTCCGAGTCCCTGTCCTGTGGTACACCAGTAGTAGCCTTCAATGCAACTGGACTGAAAGATATTGTTGAACACAAAAAAAATGGCTATCTCGCTCAACCCTATGAGGTTGAAGACTTGGCTTATGGTATAGACTGGGTATTGGAAGATAGGGAAAGATACGGGAAATTGTGCGATCGCGCTCGTGATAAAATAGAGCAGGAATTTACTCTTGAGATTCAAGCATCTAAATATTTAAAGCTGTATAATGATATCTTGGAATCTTCCAAGTAAACTTGAACAGTCTTAGCCATGATCAAAAAAACGATTAAGAAACTCTCCAGAAGTTTAGGAATTGATCTAAAAAGATACAATATCCAAACATCTGAAGCTGCGAAAATGCAGCGCTTGTTGGCCTATCACAACATTGACTTAGTATTCGATGTTGGTGCTAACATTGGGCAATATGCTAAATTGCTGCGAGAATTAGGCTATTCTGGGAGGATTGTTTCCTTTGAACCGCTGTCCAGTGCTTACTCTCAGTTAAAAGCTGTTAGTGAAAAAGACCCTCTGTGGGAAATTGCTCCCCAAACTGCCATCGGCAACCAAGAAGGTGAAATTATCATCAATATTGCTGGTAATAGTCAGAGTAGTTCAGCTTTGCCAATGCTGGATGCTCACTTAGAATCTGCCCCCGAATCAGCTTACTCTGGTTCAGAAACAGTAAAATTGAGCAGGCTAGATACCCTGGCCAAGGACTATATCAAAAGCGAAACTAAATCCATTTTCCTCAAAATAGACGTGCAAGGATTGGAAAAACAAGTGCTAGAAGGAGCAACTGCAATTTTGCCTTTGGTTAAAGGCATTAAGCTTGAATTATCTTTAGTCCCTCTCTACGAAGGTCAAGTCCTGTTTAAAGAAATGATTGATATTATAGAAAAACTAGGTTACGAACTGTACGGTATTGAACCAGGGTTTACTGCCGAAAAAACTGGGAGGATGTTGCAGATGGATGGTATTTTCTTTAAAC
>JBIPMW010000155.1:0-4860 GCA_044376455.1 Crocinitomicaceae bacterium
CTTCAATCATACAAAAGCCCGCTTAGTCGGGCTTTTTTTTTGCAATTTTGCTCCATGATAAAATGGCTTGAAATTTTAGATGCATGCAGTGCCGTTAGCACCGATACCAGACAAATCACCAAAGATTGCTTGTACATTTCCTTAAAAGGTGCCAATTTCAATGGAAATAATTTTGCGCAACAAGCCATCGAGCTTGGTGCAAAATATGCCATCGTTGACCAAAAAGAATTCGCCAATGAACAGAATATTTTCCATGTTGAGGACGGCTTGCTTTTTCTCCAAAATTTAGCGCTGGCTCATCGTCTAAGATTTCAAATACCGGTCATTGGCATTACGGGAAGCAACGGAAAAACGAGTACCAAAGAATTGGTGAAGTGCGTCCTGGAAACTAAATACAATGTCCTTTGTACAGAAGGAAATCTCAATAACCAAATCGGAGTACCCCTTACCCTACTGCGTTTAAAACCTCAGCATGAAATTGCCATCATTGAAATGGGTGCAAATAAACCCTTTGACATAGATGAGCTTTGTAGAATTGCCTTACCGACTATGGGGATTATTACTAATATCGGTAAAGCACATTTAGAGGGATTTATTAATTTTGAAGGTGTTTTAAAAACAAAATCAGAACTCTATGATCATGTGCGCGCCAACAATGGAAAACTACTTGTAAATGCCGATGACCCCATTCTGAACGAGGCCGCACTCCAACGTACAACAGAAATACTGAGTTATGGAGAGCAGCAGGGTGAATTACAGGGTAAACTCGCCTATTTGGATCCTTTTGTACATCTCTCCTATTCTTTTGAAAATTATAATTCTCCTATCATTGACACACAAATGGTCGGTAAGTATAATTTTTACAACTTTTTGGCTGCGTTGCGCATAGGTTTTCATTTTGGAATAGAGCCCGCATTATTGAATGCCGCCATTTCGGGCTATGTGCCCTCAAACAAGCGTTCTCAAGTAGAAAAAACAACTCTAAATACTGTCATCGTGGACTGTTACAACGCGAATCCGTCAAGTATGGCGAGTGCACTTAGTTCTTTTGTTGAAATGCAACATGCTCAAAAACTGGTGATTATCGGGGACATGCTAGAACTCGGAGTGGAAGGCCCGCAAGAACACCAGAAAATTCTTGATTTCGCTGCAGATAATCAGCTCAAGACTTATACCGTAGGGCCTATATTTAAAAGTCTGAATCCTACAGGATTTGAAAATACGTCAGAACTTAAAGCTTATCTTGAAACGCATCCCATCCAAGAGTACCTTGTTTTATTGAAAGGGTCTAGGGGTATAGCGCTAGAAACTATCTTGGAAAAGCTCTAAGTATTTGAAAATCGCTTAAGCTCAACATTAAGAAATCTGATGGGCTTTAGATTATCAAGAACCATACTGCATGAGAAATGCCTTTAAAAATGGATCGAGTTCTCCGTTCATTACTGCGTCGACATCGCCTGTTTCTGTTCCGGTTCTGACGTCTTTGACTAATTTGTACGGGTGCATGACGTAATTGCGAATCTGGCTCCCCCACTCTATTTTTTTCTTGCCAGCCTCGATTTCGTTGCGTTTTTCCATGCGTTCACGCAACTCTAATTCATAGAGCTGAGAGCGGAGTAATTGTAAAGCTTTTTCTTTGTTAGCAAGCTGTGACCTAGATTCAGAGTTTTCAATAATGATACCTGAAGGTGCATGTCGCAAACGTACCGCAGTTTCTACCTTATTGACATTCTGACCTCCTGCACCACCAGAACGGAATGTTTCCCAAGAAATATCAGCAGGGTTGATATTGATTTCTATTTGATCGTCAACCAATGGATAAACATAAACAGAAACAAAACTCGTGTGCCTTTTTGCGTTGGAATCAAAGGGTGAAATACGGACTAAGCGGTGTACACCATTTTCTCCTTTTAAGTAGCCAAAAGCAAAATCACCCTCGAACTCTAGCGTAACAGTTTTGACACCCGCTACATCTCCTTCTTGAAAATTGAGTTCGGTGATTTTATAGCCTCGTTTTTGTCCCCACATGATGTACATGCGCATGAGCATGCTTGCCCAATCGCAGCTTTCCGTTCCACCCGCACCTGCAGTAATTTGCAATACGGCAGACAAACCATCTTCTTCATTGGAAAGCATGTTTTTAAGCTCAAGCTCTTCAATTTCAGCAAGTAAAGTTTTATGTTGCGCATCGAGTTCGGCTTCTTCTGCCATGCCCTCGCGAACAAATTCCATTAATATTTCAAGATCAGCAACCGAAGCAGCGGTTTTATCGAAGGTCTCTACCCAATATTTTAGACCACGAATTTGCTTCATTTTTTCCTCTGCTTTTTTGGGGTCATCCCAAAAAGAAGGGTCTTGTGTTTTGAGCTCTTCCTCTTTGAGTTGCAAGCGTTTTTCTTCAATCTTTAAAAATGCTTGGATAGTTGAAAGTCTTTTTTGAAGCTCTTTATATTGTTCTGCGGTCATGTTGCAAAGTTAAGCATCAAAATGCTTACATTTGCAACAAATCAATGAACATGAATATTCCAGCTGAACTAAAGTACACCAAAGACCACGAATGGGTTAAATTAGAAGGTGATGTAGCAACAATTGGCATTACTGAGTTTGCTCAGAGCGAATTAGGTGACATCGTCTATGTTGAAATCGAAACTGTAGGTGAAACGCTTGCCCAAGAAGAAGTTTTTGGTAGTGTAGAAGCAGTAAAAACTGTCTCTGACCTATTTTTACCTATGAGTGGTGAAATCATCGAGTTTAACGAGGCGCTTGAAGGCAATCCAGAATTGGTCAATTCAGACCCTTATGGAGCTGGTTGGATGGTAAAAGTTCGCGTTTCAGATGCTTCTCAATTTGAAGGTCTGCTAGATGCAGCAGCTTACGCAAACGAAATTCATTAAGCATAACGCTTTTCAGAAAATCAAAACCGCTCGAGTAGCGGTTTTTTTATGGCCATATGTGTCGCTTTGATTCTAGCTGTTGCTCGAGTTGATCTGGAAGCAAGTGAAAAAGGTCAAGTCCTAGAATGGATTCCAATGAATCGATAGTGACAGCGTAATTCATCAGCGCAGCCTCAGATTTTTGATTGGGCATGTAAAAAGCAATCCCTTTTCTTTCTTTTATAGAAATAAGTGCCTTAAAATAGTATTTTGGTATACTTACCTTATTGGGGCCGATATACGACAAATCAGGGCTCAATTCGGGGCCCGAGACGATATAAATCGAATCATAGAGCAGTGCCCAATCACGCACTTGCTCCTCTAGGCGTTTCCATATTCCTCGATTGAAACCCGGCAATTGAGGGCTCATATTCGAAAAATAAAAAGATTCTTGCATGACTTTATCTGACCAACTCATGTCCGCAGCCGGTGCCAAATGTCCGCGGTCATAGCCACTTTTTGCATAATCCTGATTGCGCGCGGAGCCAGTGGCTACTATTGGGTCTTCCATAAAGCGATCACTGCGCTCTACACCGGCCCCTAAATGTGCTCTGGTAAGTAAATATGCTACCCAATTGGCTTGTTCATGTGTTTCATTGTAGGAAAATGAATAGGCCGTATGGGAATAAATCGTTTCACCGCTCTTGGGAGCTGGGCAAGCAATGCAATCGTGTTGATTCAAATCGGCGCTTTGGAAAGCCAAAAACAACATAAAAAAAACCGGAAATACCCAAAGGATTCCCGGTTTAGTTATGAATTTATTATTGCGTTTAGGCATCAATTTTTGCGTATTTCGCATTTTTCTCAATGAATTCGCGACGCGGTGGAACGTCATCACCCATTAGCATAGAAAAAATTTGATCGCATTCAGCTGCATTCTCAATGGTTACTTGACGCAAAGTTCTGCTTTCAGGATTCATGGTCGTTTCCCAAAGTTGTTCTGCGTTCATCTCTCCAAGACCTTTATAGCGCTGTACGTTGACAGAAGATTCACTGCCGCCGCCTTTCAATTCTTGAATGAGGCGATCACGCATGTCTTCGTTCCAAGCGTAGACTGATTTAGTGCCCTTCTTCACTTGGTATAAAGGTGGGGTCGCGATGTAGATATATCCTTTTTCAATGAGTTCTTTCATGTAGCGGAAGAAGAAAGTAAGGATGAGTGTTTCGATATGCGAACCATCGACGTCGGCATCACACATGATAATGATCTTATGGTAACGTAGTTTCTCGAGGTTGAGCGCTTTAGAATCTTCTTCTGTACCGATGCGCACGCCAAGTGCAGTGTAAATATTCTTGATTTCTTCGTTCTCGAATATTTTATGTTGCATTGCTTTTTCGACGTTCAGGATTTTTCCGCGCAAAGGCATAATGGCTTGGAAATGGCGGTCACGACCTTGCTTGGCTGTTCCACCTGCGGAATCTCCCTCGACGAAGTAAACTTCGCAAGCTGCTGGATCTTTCTCTGAGCAATCAGCGAGTTTACCTGGAAGCCCAGAACCGGTAAGCACATTTTTACGCTGAACCATCTCACGTGCCTTGCGTGCTGCGTGGCGTGCACGGGCTGCAAGAATCACTTTTTCAACGATAAGTTTGGCTTCAGATGGGTGCTCTTCAAGATAAGCTGAAAGCATCTCTGATACAGCCTGACTAACTGGTGCAGTTACTTCGCGGTTACCAAGTTTTGTTTTGGTCTGCCCTTCAAATTGGGGCTCTTGCACTTTAACTGAAACAACAGCAGTAAGCCCTTCGCGGAAGTCGTCGCCGTCGATTTCAATTTTTTCTTTGGCTAAAATTCCAGAATCTGTAGCGTATTTTTTGAGCGTATTGGTCAAGCCTCGTCTGAAACCAGAAAGGTGTGTACCACCCTCGTGGGTATTGATATTGTTGACATATGCTTGGATGTTCTCAGTGTAAGAAGTATTGTATG
>JBIPMW010000156.1:0-4834 GCA_044376455.1 Crocinitomicaceae bacterium
TGTAGATACATGCGTTGTGCTTTTGCATTCCCCAACCCGAATTCAAAAGCACAACGCATGTATCTACAGGCCAACTCAACCAATACAGGGACGATATCAACCATCAAAAGCACTGAAAAATCTTTAACTTTTACCGACGACGCCAGTTTGTCTGCTATTGAACTCATTGCAGAGAAAAATGCCGAAAACCGTCTTCTTTTTTGGGCAAACACCCTAGCCAACCCTTTACACCTTTCCGGAACAGGTCGCATTCATGTACAAGTAGCAAGCAACAAAGCAGCTGCTAACCTTTCAGTCTACCTCATTGCGGTGCCTCAAAACTACAATCCGAAGAAAATCAAAATGGAAGATATTATTGTAAACAGAGCATGGGCAGATCCTCAAAACCATCAATCCTTAGAGAAAGGCGAAGCACTGCTAGCAGGCACTTTTTATGACCTAGAATTTAGCTTGCAACCAGACGACCAAATCATTCCAGCAGGGTATCAACTCGGCCTCTTCATTTTTTCGTCCGATAAGGAATTTACACTCCAGCCCAAAAAAGGAACGCAATTGACTATTAAATTGGACGAATCTTGGGTAGATTTAATGGTAGTTCAATAAATCAATTTAGAGCTTAAAAAAGGCTTTTATTGTAGCAGTATTGTTGATTTTACTGAGCATATAAAATCCTATTGGAAGGGTTGAAATGTCAAATTGACCCGCCCCCGAAGATTTAAATTCATATGACTTTCCACTGAGATCCTGTATTTCGATGGTTTCTATTTCGGCATCCGTGAAAACTAACAAACCATTGGCAACCGGGTTTTCAAATTTGAGGTCCTGTACATATTCAGCTATTCCGGCACCTGCGCCATATTTGATTACCGTACCTAATAGGTTTGTACAACTAGAGTCAAAAATTTGATAATTGATCAATCCTTTTGTAATATCATCGTAACCATCAATAATCATCGCTTCAATGCCTGCAGAATCAAGGTCGCAGAAGCAGTTGCTGAGCAAAGAATAATTCATGTTGGTGTTGTTATTCACCGCAAAGTTGATGTTACTGCAAATTTCATTGTCATATATTTCAGGGCTGTCTTGAACAGCGCTTACTCCTGAAATAGATACAGCCCCAAAATTGTTATAGAGCTGATTGTCATGTACGTCAGCAGCAATAGATGCTTCTATGGCAAGCTCATTAAAATTGAATTCGTTGTTTGCTATCTCTACCCCATAAGCATACTGAACAGCAGTGGCGTTATCATTAAATACACAATTTTCGATTAGACCATTACTCGGATAACCAATTGCCAATAAATTATTTAAAAACTGGCAATCTGCAATGTAAAGTGAATCATAAACTCCGGCAGCAAAATTAACTGCGATTGCATTGTCAATGAATTGCGAATTGGTCATGGTAAAAGCTGTAGGGTAGGCAAAAACCGAGGTATTGTTGTCTTTAAATAGACAATCATTAATGACAAAATAAGACCAACCATATACTGCAGTTTCATTGTCAATAAATTGGCAATTATTGAGCGTCAATGTGTTACCAAAAGTAATTGCTTCAAAACAATGACGAAATTTAGAGTTGGTGTATTGATAATTAGCCAATGGGGCGTCATAAGCGAAAGGCTTAAAAGCATTGGCGATATCAAACCGGTCTACATTTAAAATACCTCCTTGCGCACTTGTGCAGATAAATCCTTGCCAACCGACATTCGTCGTGTCATACATCGCGCTGATTTTAATGGGCTGCGCATCCGTTCCGACGCAATTGAGCGTGCCGCGTGTTTCTATATAAATGTTACTTGAAGTTTGATTGTTAATGCGGATCTCAACGCCAGGCTGAATATTGAGCGTTACTCCAGGGAAAACCACTATCGGGCCATTTACGATATAAGGACTTCCTGCCAAAGACCAGGTTGCATTTTGGTAGATACCGCCAGCAACATTGGTTTGAGCCTTTGTACTGAAAACGCTAAGAATGAGCATGGAGAGTAAAGCAATTTTTTTCATGTAATGTGTTTTTACCTCAAACAAGTACGGAACTCAATTGTTTGTAAGAGCAATAAACAGAACTATTTAAAATACTAATCGCATGCATAAGCAATTCTCCGTTGCTTGGATTTTAATCCTGAATCTCCTCATTTCAAGCACCTTATTCGGTCAAACATCCTTTACGCCCAATTGTGACCCAAACGGAAATTGGATCCTCTTTGCCAATTACGATGGTGGGAATTTGAATATTGTTGTTGATCAAAATATTCCGAACCTCAAAATTGGTATTTGCACCTACGAGCCCGTGAATGTCACCTTCAGTGGGCCTTTTGTCAATACGATTACAGAGGTGCTATACGCTGGTTTCAATTCGGCTCAAAACAATAACAATTGTGGGTTTCCTATTTCAACTTCAAGTTTTAATGGTATTAACCCTGTTATTTTAACTGTAAATGTTGCGCCACCCGTAACCATCATCAGCCCACCCAACCCCAATTATTTCAACATTCCCAATGGATGGAATAATGGTATCATTTGCTTGTACAGCTGTAATGTAGATGCAAACCAAGGAGGCTGCAATACAGTAGATCAAGTATTGGCATATTTTCAGTCACAATTTGGCGGTGTACTCAGGGGGCTTAACGTTCAATACAACTGTTGGGACAGCAATACACCATTGACCGTTAGTGCACAAGCCGGTAATTGTTGTGGCGCATGTGTTCCGGATGCTGTTAGTTTGAATCAGACAGTTTGTAACGATCAATTTCCGTATGTGTGGAATGGCCTCACCTTTAATGGCCCAGGGACGCAAAGTGTCACACTCACCAATGCTTTCGGTTGCGATTCTGTGGTGACCTTAGCTTTATCTGTAAATCCTAATAACGTTGGAACTGATATACAAACGGCTTGCGGGAGTTTTACTTGGATTGATGGTGTTACCTATACAAGTTCTACAAATACACCGCAATATACGATGGTTGGGGGCAACATTAATGGTTGTGATAGCATTGTCAATTTGAACCTCACGATCAATCAGCCTTCATTGAATACAATCAATGTAAGTTCTTGCGGGCCCTATTTAGCAGGTAACGGTCAGTTGTATGCACAAAGTACAACGTTTTCATATGTCATCCCAAATGCGGTAGGTTGTGACAGCAATATCACTGTCAATTTGACCGTAATTCCTATTCCGAGCGCAGCATTTTCTAGTAATCCTGAACTACTTGAATATGGCCTTTCCGAAGTACAAATGATCGATCAATCAACTGGGCAAATTAATTCATGGAGTTGGACTATAAGTTCAGAAAATGGTAACATTCAAACTAGCAGTCTGCAAAACCCCCTTTTCTCCTTGCCCAATAATCTGTCAGGAAATATCACTTTTCAACTGACAGTCAGCAATAACCAGGGGTGTACTGATAATGCAACAAGTGTACTGACAATTTTAGAAGACGCTGCCATCTACATTCCAAATGCTTTCAGCCCCGATGGAAATAACTTTAATAATGTTTTTCGGGTAGAAGGTAGGAATATCGATCCTGAATTTTTTGAACTAAGCATCTACAATCGCTGGGGAGAGCTGATTTTTCTGAGTAAAGATATGAATGTGGGTTGGGATGGTTCAGTGAATACTTATGGGCCCGCGCCAATTGGCGTTTACACCTACAAAGTATCTTATCGTTTTAACAATCAAGATGACAACCAAACCATCACCGGGCATCTGAATTTGTTGAGGTAGCAGTTTGATTTCTTCAAACTATAACCATCATAAAAATTATCAATATTCTTTCAGACATAAATCATCGTTTATGGCACAGCCTTTGAACATAGGCTGAAAAAATTCGAAACGATGAAACAAATTTTATTTTTTACAATGCTAGCTGCTGGAGTAGCAAGTTGTACAGTAGTGAAACCGCATCAAGTAGCGGTCAAGAGTAAGCTTGGAAAAATTGACAACAAAGTAAGGCAGGCAGGGCCAGTAGTATACAATCCATTTATCACACGCGTGGTGAAGGTCAATGTGCGTACCATGAACCTGTCTATAAAGGAAAACTTGCCTTCAAAAGAAGGACTCACCATTTTATCCGAGAGCTCTATTTTGTATCATATCAAAGCGGAAGATGTGCCGAAAGTAATCAAGGAAACCGGGCTGAACTATGAAGAAAACCTCATCTTGCCAGTTTTTAGATCCGCCGCCTCCGATGTCTGTTCAAGGTATTATGCGAAGGATATGCACAGTGCCAAGCGCAATGAAATCGAACAAGAGATCAGAAAAAGGTTAGCCGAAGTTTGTGAGGAAAAAGGATTTATCATTGAAGCCGTTTTGCTCAAGAGCATCAGCTTGCCTCAAGGGCTTACCCGCTCAATTGAAGCTAAACTAGAGGCCGAACAAGAGGCGCTGAGAATGGAGTTTGTGCTCGATCGTCAGAAAAAAGAAATGGACCGCCAACTCATAGAGGCAGAAGGTGCCAAAAAGAATGCGATTATCCAGGCAGAGGCACGCGCTGAAACCGCTAAAATTGAAGCCGACGGACGTGCAAAAAGTATTGAAATTGAAGCCAAAGCCAACAAGGCAGCCAACGATATGCTCAACTCAAGCCTAACACCAAATGTCTTGAAGATGAACCAAATTCAAGCGTTTATGAAACTCTCCACCTCACCCAATACCAAAACCATCATTACCGATGGCAAAGGTGGGGTAATCAATATGTTGGATGATAAGTAGCTGCTAAGGAATTGAATAGCAACAAAAAAGCCCCTGAAATTCAGGGGCTTTTGTACCTCGGGCCGGGATCGAACCGGCACTCCCGAAAGAACAGGATTTTGAATCCAGCGCGTCTACCAGTTC
>JBIPMW010000275.1:0-4834 GCA_044376455.1 Crocinitomicaceae bacterium
GATCGCTTGGCTTCACTTGCCTTTGTTTTTTGACTATGGCTGGGTTGCCCGCGACCACAGTCCAAGGGTCAACATCTTTACTGACTACGGCACAGGCGGCCACAACGGAACCCTCTCCGAGTCGAACACCGGGACCTATAAACGCGCGTGCGCAAACCCAAGTTCCATTTTCGATCACAATCGGTGCATGGGTCAGCTCCATCTGTGGATCCGATATATCGTGACTTCCGGTGCACAAAAACGCTTGCATACTCACCGTGCAATGCGAGCCGATCTCGATACGATCGACTGAGTAAACCTCGACCCCAGGCCCAATCGCGGTATGTTCGCCTACCTGCAACCTGGCTGGATCCCATATCATCGTCGTCGGATAACAATAACTGCTCGCTTCAAGCTTGGCACCAAACATCCTCAAAAGAAATCGCCGCCATGCAAAAGCCCGTTTAGGACTCCACCGGTAAAGACTCGATTGGACCAATCCCCACAGGAAACGCCGAAGTTTCGCACCCAAACTGGCCCTGTTGATGTACTTCGACAAGTCCAGACCGCCGGCCGAAGTCGGATCACGGAATATAGAGTTCATACGCCTCTTTCAACCGTTGCGCAATCGTTGGCCAAGCAAATTCGTCGCGAGCCCAAGTACGACCTCGCTGGCCCATCGCGTTGAGATCCTGCGAGCTGGTCGATGTGGCCTGCGCAAGGGCCTGAGTGATCCCTTCGACCGAGGGCGCGACCCACCAACCACAGCGATGATCGATAAGCCCCTGCCAGGGTGCTCCCGTCGTGGTAACGACCGGTAATCGATACGCGAGTGCTTCTGCTACTGCGATCCCAAAATTTTCACTGAAGGTCGGCAAAATGAACAAATCCGAGCTCAAAAACGCGTTCGCTTTATCGTCCCCGTAAACTGCATCCTGAAACGTCCAGCTCTTCTGTAAATCGTAACGCTTAACTTGGGATTCCACCCATTGCCTATGCCCACCTGCGTCGGGTCCGACCACACGCATCTGCCAGCCCTGAGGACGGACTTTTGCCCAGGCCTCGACGAGCATACCTAACCCCTTTTTCGGATGGATTCGACTGAGAAAAAGTGCGGTTCGAATCGATGTCGAATCTCTAGGTCGTATTTCACTTTGCTCGCCCGGAAAGACGGCCGGAAATTCGATGCCGTTAGGAAGAGTTACGGTCTCATTGCTAAGCCCGAGTCGAGAGAACTGTTCGGCTTCGCTAGGGGCCGTTGCAAGCAGCATCGCAGCGTGTTTCAGATCATTCCGTTGGTACAACCACCATGCCAATCTCTTTTTCCACCTTCGGTGACTCATCGCCCAAGGTTCCAACATGCCGTGGGGAGAAAAGACGTAAGGAATCCGAGATTGCCTTGCAAGTTTCGAAACTTTGTGCAGGTACCATTCCCAAACCCCATGGATATGCAACGCCCCGATGCTGTCCCGAGGCTCGACAGCAAGTAGATGCTCCAAGCTGGGATAGGATTTACTGGTACAAACGGCGTACCTTTTAGGAACATCTTGCGCATCGGGACAGACTAGCATTCCTTCCTGACCGCTGATACGCAGAGCCTCCATAAGCTGCGTGGCTGACAACGAAGGCCCACCTCGGTCGAGCCGAGTCGAGGTAATCACGTGAATGACCGATTTACCTTTGAGCATCAAATAGCCTGCAAGTGCTCCGAAAGGACGACTGCACGTTGCTCCCAAGTATGTTTCGACAAATCATACGGCACGTCGGCCTGCCTCGCGCGAAGCATGGTTTCGTAAATCGCGTCAGCTAGAGCTTCAGGCGTCGGCTCGACATAAACAGCATGATCGCCCAAAATCGATCTTACCTCACCAACATCGGATGTGATTACGGGTCTTTGCGCTTGCGCGAACTGAAAACACTTAAACGGGCATCTCGCCAAATTTAATTCCTTGCGCCGGATCGGGAATACCAGACAATGCGCTTCGCGGAGTTGTCTGAGCATCGGTTCCCAATCTAGGTAACCTGGGAACTCAAACTTCTCCAAGCCCAACTCAGCAACTCTCGCCTGGCAACGCTCGAGTTCGGCTCCTTTTCCTATCCAGCGAATAGGCACTTCTTGACCGCGCCCCCGCAGAACTCCTGCAGCTTCCACCAGAAGATCGTGATCCCAATTCGGATGGAGGCTTCCCATACCAACGGCAACAGGTTTGATATCTCCGAAACCTGGGTCCGGAAACCCTTTAGGCAGGCAAGCATAAGGCAGGTACAGCGAGTCCTTAGCAAAGCGTGACAGTATGTATTTCGAAAGCCAAGAGCTTGCGGTGATGATTGCAGACGCGCGCCGAATCAACCACCGATCCCGAATTTCCTTGTACCATCGACGAATCGAATTTTGTTCGACAAAGGTGGTCCAATCCTCCCAATCAAAAACGAATTTCTGACGTTGATGGATCGTCGAAAGCATCAGCGCTTTCTCTTTGGGATTGAGCATGTGCACGAACTCAGGTCGCTCTTGTCGAAGAATCCCCCCCAAGCTCGAAAGGATCTCCCTAGCACTTGGATCATAAAAAAACCGATTGGAATCCTCGGAATGTTTGAACGCCCGATTCGATGGGGTGTCTGGAATCGCCACTTGTGCATCCCATCCGAGTTTTCCTAGATGTACCGCTAGTTGCGATGCACGTATACAACCTGTTGTACTAAGGTCACCGAAACTGATGAAAAGGATCTTCCTAGGAGCCATCATCTCTTGGTGTCGTTCGCAGAACGATGAAAAAAGGCGACTGCAAAAATTAAAAACGCCATACTCATAGGCCATGAAAACCGGGCGAAAGCATTGGGAGAAAATAATACATGCCAACAGAAATAAGGCACGTAGACCACCGCGATGGCCGTCATACCGATCGAACCCGTGATTAGTAATTGGTTTGACAGATGGAATGTTCGAAAGATCACGTAAACCCAAAAAACGAAGCCTGCCAAACCTCCAAACACCCATGCACCGAGCAATACCGAGTGGACCGGCAAGATATCCTGTGAGAGTTTTTTAGGTGCAGATGCTCCATAAATCTCGCGCATCTTCAAGAGATAGAGACGTCGCAAATGCCCGGGATTAGCCCAGGACCCATGCCCGAGAACCGGCTTTTCATAAATCGCGTCTAGGGCTATAACCGACTCGTTCCTAGCCAACAACAACACCTCTACAGGATTGTAAGGGTTCTTCGCCAAGTCGATCTGCATCTTGGCCGCCTTGCCCAACGCACCGCTTTGGGCGTAAGTCACATACAGCAAAAAAAGAGGAACCAGCAACACTGCACAAATCATCAGTCCAGAACGCATCGAATATCGCAAATCCCCTCGGGAATGCGTGAGATGCAGCCACAAATAGAAGAAAAACAAAGTGCTAATGAGAACCACAAGTCCATCCGATCGCCCGCCATACATGTTTGCTACGAGTCCATAAGCAATCCCAATCGGAAAAACCAACCAAGGATGGGATCGATAGAATAAAAACGCAAAAAGTGCGAAGGCAGGATGCGCCCATCCGGAGACATAAAAATCCCAGATGTTCTCGGCATAACCTGAATTGTTATCGCCGAATCGATACAGCAGTCCAGCACTCAATAACCCTCCGGCACAGGCTCCCAGAAGAGTACCAAGGTGCTGCCTAGGGTTGCGACTATACAAACCGCAAAAAAACAAGAAGGTTGTCATCGTCAGGAAGATACTTCCCATACCTCGAAGTGAATTTTTCATCGTCGTCGAGTTGTACAGGTCGCTCAAGCCTTGCGAAATAAACCAAAGCACCCCTAAACACACGATGGCAAGCACCTCACGATTCCGAAGCGCTTTGAGGATCTGCTTCATATAGAAAGGGTACAAGGCTAGTACCAGCAATTCACCAAGCCTGAATGTCCCAATCAAATTCACAGGAATCACCATGGATGCAGCCACGATCAACGGAATGAGATTCCGCCGGTCCAAGAGCGCTTGCCAACCGATAGATGCGTCGATGCCTTGTACTTGGCCCCACGATTTTGCGATGCCTTGTGTGCGAGTATCAGATGCGAAAGTAGGTTGCATCAACGTCTCCATATCGAATCGATTACACCTTTGAAACCCTGTTTTCCAATTTTCCGGAGTAACCACCGGATCGCATAATCCAGAGCAAAACCGAACTTCAATCGGCCGCCGCGTTCACCGACGGCGCGATCATAAACCGGTCTTAACACAGGGTTAGCAAAACTCTTGACCCACAGTGTCGATCGGTAGCGGTCGTAAAAATCAGGACAGTGATTGTTTACGAAGTACCACCGGACCCATTCCCGAGGTAGATCCAGATCTTTCGTCGCCTGGATCGTGATCGATCCCTCGTGGGCATGCATGACCACCAATCGTCGATTTACGCATCGGACTATCGGATATCGAAGGGCGGTCAAAAGAAATAACAGTTGGTCTGGCCCCGCTCCATGGCCTGCGAAATCGATCTCAAATGGGTTGGGTATCTGATCCATTAGGGTTTCAAGCATATCGGATCGCCGAAACAACGAATTGAGCGGGGAAATCAACTGGATATGTTTTGGGTTCAATAAAACTCCCGCTTCAAGCAGTTCTTCTCGGGTTATCGATGACTGAGACTGAAAGGTCGAGCGTTCATAATCGCCCTGTGCACTGTTCATCGTATGCCCAGTCATCACAAAGGCCGTTTGTGCATCGAAAACCTTGAGCGTCTCGCCAAGAAAATCCGGTTCAAGCCGATCGTCAGAAAAAAGAAGATGGCAGTATTCGCCTCTAGCTGCCTCGATCCCTAATCGCCAGTTCCTTACCGGTCCGACGTTCCGATCATTTCGCAGAC
>JBIPMW010000409.1:0-4821 GCA_044376455.1 Crocinitomicaceae bacterium
TTTTCCCCCTGATCACTCCCAGGCCTGGTACTTTTTGATTGACAAAAAGTCTAAAAGTCTTACCCAACAAGGTTTTTAGATTTATTCAGCAGACCCTATCTAGCAAGAGACTTAATTGATTAGTTCGTTCTAGTCGGGTGTTGGGTAAAATCGGCAGCGATAGGCTTTCTGCATGGCTCAGGTTTTAGCATATATTGTGCAAATGCGCTAATATTCAAACTAAAGCCGTCCTCAAAGGACGGGGTTTGGAACTCAATTTTTCGATGACGACAATAATCGACGAGTTAAGGCAACAATGGCAAGATCGCCTCTCGCAAACAGAGGATTCCTTAACCGATCGCCAACGGGAGACCATTATCAATTGGTTACTCGGTGAAGATAGCCAACGTTGGGAAAATTTAGATGGGAGAGATTTAGAAATCGCTAAACGGGGATTAGTCTATCTTTGGCAAATTTTGCGGCAACGCTATCTCAAAGTTAGTCCCACCCGCGCCTATCGTAACCTGATCGATCGTCTCGGCGCTTGTGTCACTCTCCGGCAAAAAATTCGCACTTGGGTTTCCTTGTGCCGAACGCCTTTGGTTAGCTATGGCTGTAGCTACTCTCTGGATGGTTATGCTGGGAGGAGAAGCGGAAAATCAATCTCCTGAACCCAATTTGTCGCCACTTCCCCCCCAACATACTGTATGTTAGTAAAACTCTCCACCTCAAACCTCTACGTCAGCTTTCTTGTTTTCTTCTGGGTTCTATTACCCTAGTTGCTGATTTACTGAAAGGTTTGTCGATTCACCTTCATCGTTGGAGTTCTTTCCCTCCCACCCCCGTTGATGCTTTTTACTACTCCCCTTCCTCTTAGTTGTAAAATACCTACACCTGTCAGACCAAGGGCAGGGGGGATCGACCCCGCCGGGCAAACTACCCGCTAACGCGTCGATATTGTGATGGGGACAAACCATTAAGCGAATCGAATAATTGTAAATTTTTGTCAAGAGGTGCGGTCAGATCGAAGAATCATCGCTATAATGAACGACAGAAAACTTCTGTTATTGTAGCCGATTGTCAGAAGTTTAGTTAATTGCGCTAAAATGGGGTGATATGCCGAAAGTTTCCGTATAATCCATAGTTAGGCGTACATCCAAGCTATACGAGACCACGAGGCTCAACATATCCTCTGTTCATATCGCAATTGCTCGTAAGTAGGGAGGCACAATTATTTGTAGGATGGGTTAGCGGTAGCGTAACCCATGCGGGTGTTGTGTTTCAGGCTTCAACCGTTCGGCTGATCTCACGGCCGAAGCCCAAACTACGTTCATCTTATATTTAATTCCACCCACCTACTTACTTGAAAGGATTGCATTTGTATTCCACCCACCTACTTTAGGAAGCTATGAACAAATTGCTAAAACCTTATTTTGAGCGACAGCTTGTAGAAGACAAAAGAGATGATGGCTACTGGATTGAAGCCTTTGATATTGATGACGACTCGAAAATAGACATAGTAGGCTATGGACTTGGTGTAGGCGAAGTCAATTGGTATCAAAACCCTAGCTGGCATAAAAGAACCATCGCCAAGTATTTAGGACCGGTGGGAATGCATCATGGGGATATTAACCAAGATGGTAATTTAGACATTATTATCTGTTATCAATATGGTCAAACAATGGTGAATGCCGATCCAACTGGTGGCAAGATTGATTGGCTAGAAAACCCAGGTGACCCTGATGGTGAATGGAAACGTCACTATATTGGTAGAGCGACTTCAATGCACCGCCTTAAAGTCGGGTATTTTACTCAAGAAGCGAAACTTGAGGTTTTAGCATTACCTATTGTGGGACGACCTAACGATGTTCATTCAATCGTACCCGTTAAGCTATTTACTCAACCGGAAGACCTTGAAAATGCGACTCAGTGGCATGAACATATCATTGATCAGGGCAATTATCATGTTATTCATGGTGTATCAATCAAAAAATATCATCAATTGTTTGGTATTAAACCAAACATCAATCTGGATTCTGCGCTGATTGCTTCAGAAGAAGGAATTACATGGCTTTATTATGATCCCCAAGAAAAACAATGGCACAGAAAACTGATTGGAACAGGTGAAGTGACACAGGCTTCTAAAACAGGTTTTAAAGGGAGTGGTAACGTTGATTTAGGTAAAATTGGGGATGATAAGTCTGCCTATATTCCAACAGTTGAGCCTTTTCATGGTAACACCGTAGCTGTTTACTATAAGGACAAGAAATCTCAACCTTCCCCCGGATGGGACTATTCATGGCAACGATTAGTTTTGGATGTCTATGACAATCCTAATCCTTTAGGTGAAGGACCTGGACACTTTGTTATTTGTGCTGATTTTGATGGGGATGGAGATGATGAGTTTTTGGTCGCTCTCAGAGGTCCTGAACCTTGGCAAGGAGTCTATTATTACAAAGTTATTGATCTAGAAAAAGGAGCATTTGTCAAATGGCGTGTTTCTTCTGATTCTGCGGCTCGTATTGCTGTTGCTGACTTCAATGGAGATGGCAGACTTGATTTTGCAACAATTGGATATTCGGTTGCAGGATACTATACTGCTGACAATCCACTTATCGCTATTTTCTACAATCGATTTGCACCCGTTAGTGAATTGACCATTAAGGAGATTAACATGAATGCTACCCAACTTGCACAAATAACAACAGACCCCGCTTGTAAAGCAGTCGTTGAGTTTCTATCTGTTCTAGAAACCAAGGAGGTTGATAATTTATTAACTATTTGGGCAGAAGATTGCCTATTTGAACTGCCTTTCTCCCATAAAGGAATACCTGGTTTAGAGTACCCTAAGTTTCGAGGACGACAATGAATTTATGAGCTATTTCAAAAAGTAGCTGTTGATAAAAATATTCAATGCAAAGACATTAAGCTTTTCCCCATGAGAGATCCCGAATATGCTTATGTTGAATTTTTCTGCGATATTGAGCAACTGGATTTGGGCATCAAATATACTAATCATTACTGCGGTTTAGCTCGTGTAATCGAAGGAGAAATTGTATTATTCCGCGAATTTTTCCATGCTTTGATTCGGCAAAACTTTGAGGCGACAGGTTTCTAACCCCTACTTTGTTTTTGGAAATTAGTAGTGTTAGTAGTGTAATTTTGTGGTTTCTTAAAATTTAGGAGTAGTCTTGTATGTCAACGAATCTCAAAGAGCCAATAAATTTTTCTAGCAAATATCTCAAAGCATTTTGGTTAAAGAATGCAAATGACTATTACATCAAAAATCGAACCATTGTTGTTAACTTAGGTGAGCAAAAAGCTTATATAGGTGCTTTACCTGAGAAGTACCTGTTGCCAAGAGCTTCAACTATTCTTAAGGAAGTTAGTTTAAAAAGTGGTGATTCTTTGCTACTGATTGAAATATATGATCCCACTAACATTGGTGGTATTATCTTGGATGCGGAATGGTATCAATTAGGAGAAATTATTGACTTTCCTAAAGATATTCCCTTGTGGAAATCTCCTCAGTATGAGGTAGGGACAGTAAAATTTGATCCATGCTTTGTTACCGGTTTAACAGATCAACACCAGCCAAATAATGTCAAGAAGTATCAGGTTAAAGTTAATTTGTGGTTTTCACCCGCCAATACCAATGCGGCCATTCACAATAAACATGGAGTTCCTGAATTTTTGGAAGTGCATACTCAAATTTACGGCACAGGAAGAATGCAAAAGTTTCACGCTAAGGATTTTAATACCCTTTACGAAGATGTATTAATGAGTCCGGGAGATACCCATATTCCCTTTGCTAGTGTCGATGAACAAGGTCAGTTTGTCTATCCTTGGCATCAGTATTATGCCGATACTGATTGTATCTGGATGGCAAATGAATTCCATCCGATCGACTAGATTAAATTAGTTCGCCAAACCATGTAATTACAGATTCAATTCAGAGGAAAAAATCATGTCAAATTTTTCAGCCAATGCTCCTTATAAATTCATAAAGGTAGAGGACTATTTTTGCGACTACCAAAAGTGGGAAAAACTAGAAAAGGTAAAAGACGCTTCTTTTGATCAAACCAGCCAAACTCTAAGTCTTAACTTTACTAAAGCTGATGGAAATGTCTGTACTGCTGTTATTCAGTTTATTCAGAAAGACACTTTTCGTTTGCGATTTAATCCCAGTAAAAAATCATTTCAAGAATATACAACGCAAAATACTCGCTCGGTTGTTATGGACAGTTTTGAAGACCTTCAAGAAGTTCTCAAAACTGAAGCAAGTTTCACCGTAGATACCGAGGCAAAAAGTGGGCAGATTGTGCTCACTACAAGGGGAGACGATAACCATCCCAGTTTTAAAATGGTGGTTATGTTTGACCCATTTGTCATTGAAGTATTTAGTATCTCTACCGAAAAAGAGTTCAGAGTGTGGCAAACGGGTACTCCTAGTATTTACTATACTCCCAATGGGGCTGACGACTATTCCATCATCCAAGCCGTTAATAAACCTGCCACTGCCAAATATATTGGATTTGGTGAACAAGGAGGACAGGGGTTAACCAAAAATACAGCCCAGTTGAATTATTTCAACTTTGATAATATGCGCTATCGACAGGTTTATAATCGAGGTCCTTTAGATAGCAGAGAACCCCTTTACCATTCTGATCCTTTCTTTTTTGAATTTAATGGTGTTCCCGATCAAAAGAGTGTTAATGCCATTTTTATTGATAACCCCGGTCAAATCTTGGTTGATGTGGGTTATCTGAATTCAGGTCGCTATATGTTTGGAACTCGCTATGGTGACTTAGACTATTATTTCTTTTGGAATAGCGAACCACG
>JBIPMW010000285.1:0-14283 GCA_044376455.1 Crocinitomicaceae bacterium
GTGAGTGTGAGAGGGCCCGCAGAGGCTTGAACCGTGGCAGTTCCGTTCGTGGCCGTCAGCGAAGCACCAGTTGCACCAGAGAGTGTGAGGATGGTTCCAGCACTAAGAGTGGCAGCAGTGGCACCAGAGAGTGTCAAAGGACCAGCAAGGGCTTGAACAGTTGCAGTTCCATTCGTGGCTGTCAGTGAAGCACCAGTTGCACCAGTGAGTGTAAGGATGGTTCCAGCAGTAAGAGTGGCAGCAGTGGCACCAGTGAGTGTGAGAGGGCCCGCAGTTGAAATGACTGATGTAGTTGCACCAGTCAATGTTGCAATGCCGTTCGCAGCAGAAACCGTTGCATTTCCGTTCGTGGCCGTTAGCGAAGCACCAGTCGCACCAGAGAGTGTGAGGATGGTTCCAGCACTAAGAGAAGCCGCAGTGGCACCAGTGAGTGTGAGAGGGCCCGCAAGGGCTTGAACAGTGGCAGTTCCGTTCGTGGCTGTAAGTGAAGCACCAGTTGCACCAGTGAGTGTAAGGATGGTTCCAGCAGTAAGAGTGGCAGCAGTGGCACCAGTGAGTGTGAGAGGGCCCTCAGTTGAAATGACTGATGTAGTTGCACCAGTCAATGTTGCAATGCCGTTCACAGCAGAAATCGTTGCATTTCCGTTCGTGGCTGTCAGTGAAGCACCAGTTGCACCAGTTAGTGTGAGGATGGTTCCAGCAGTAAGAGTGGCAGCAGTGGCACCAGTGAGTGTGAGAGGGCCCGCAAGGGCTTGAACAGTGGCAGTTCCATTCGTGGCAGTAAGAGAAGCACCAGTCGCACCAGTGAGTGCAATGACGCCAGAAGTGGTTGTGAGAGAAATGCCACCAGCACCACTGAGTGTGAGAGGACCAGAAGTCGAAATGACTGATGCAGTTGCGCCAGTTAATGTTGCAATGCCATTCGCAGCAGAAACCGTTGCATTTCCGTTCGTGGCTGTCAGTGAAGCACCAGTTGCGCCAGTGAGTGTCAGAATGCTTCCAGCAGTAAGAGTGGCAGCAGTGGCACCACTGAGTGTGAGAGGGCCCGCAGTTGAAATGACTGATGCAGTTGCGCCAGTTAATGTTGCAGTGCCATTCGCTGCAGAAACCGTTGCATTTCCGTTCGTGGCTGTAAGCGAAGCACCAGTTGCACCAGAGAGTGTGAGGATGCTTCCAGCAGTAAGAGTGGCAGCAGTGGCACCAGTGAGTGTGAGAGGACCAGAAGTCGAAATGACTGACGTAGTTGCGCCAGTCAATGTTGCAATGCCATTCGCTGCAGAAACCGTTGCATTTCCGTTCGTGGCTGTGAGCGAAGCACCAGTTGCGCCAGTGAGTGTCAGAATGCTTCCAGCAGTAAGAGTGGCAGCAGTGGCACCAGTGAGTGTGAGAGGACCAGAAGTCGAAATGACTGACGTAGTTGCGCCAGTCAATGTTGCAATGCCATTCGCTGCAGAAACCGTTGCATTTCCGTTCGTGGCAGAAACCGTTGCATTTCCACCATTTGCGGTAAGAGAAGTGCCGGTTGCACCGTTAAGAGCAAGAGGACCAGCAAGGGCTTGAACAGTGGCAGTTCCATTCGTGGCAGTAAGGGAAACACCAGTTGAACCAGTGATAGCAATAGTGCCAGAAGTTGCAGTAAGATTAACGCCAGTGGCACCATTGATCTTGACAATGCCAGTGGGAGCAGAGACAGTTGCGTCCCCAAGGGTTGCTGTAAGAAAAGCACCAGTTGCGCCGGTTAGAGTAATGGCGCCAACGGTGGACGTTATGTCAACGTTGGGTGCGGTGGAACCAGCTGCAAGAACTTGTGAAAGAGGTGGTCCAGAATAATATGATAGTTCTTTGGTTGTGGTATTGTATCCGATTACATTGTTTGTGCTGACAGTGGTTCTTATGGGGTTTACAAAAAATCCAGTGGCACCAGCATTCAATACAGACCCAGATGCATTCAATACAATGCTTCCTCCAAATTGGCCAGTTGAACCCGCTTGATTTCCAATTGCGATTGCATTAGTGCCTTGGCCAGTGTATCCAGCATACTGACCGAGTGCAACTGCGAAATCGCCTTGGCCAGTTTCACCTGCATGAGCACCAAGTGTTATATTTGTATCACCGACGCTCCATGAATTGGTTGCTGGAGTCCAATACAAGTAGTCTCCAAAATTTGTGCCAGTCTTTAATGTATTATTTTTTGAAAGCCCAACTTCATTTGTGAGTGGATTGTAGGTAAGAGCTCCTGTGAACCCAGTCAAAAGAGAGACGTCTCGAACGGGGTTGACATAAAATCCAGTGTCACCAGCATTCAATGCAACACCAGAAGCATTCAACACAATGCTTCCTCCAAATTGGTTGCTAGCACCAGCAAGAGCACCGATTGCAATGGCATATTCTCCTTGCCCAGTGAAACCAGCACCAGAACCAATCGAAATCGCATGCTGGTTTTGTCCAGTTAAACCAGCTTGGTGTCCAATCGCCACAGCATATCCATTTTGTCCGATACTGCCAGCACCATTGCCAATGGCAACAGCACTATCCAATTGTCCAACTCTGCCAGCATTAAAACCAATGGAAACCGCATTTACATTTTGTCCAGTTAAACCAGCATTTACACCAATCGCCACGGCAAATTCATTTTGTCCGATACTGCCAGCACTTGTGCCAATCGCTACGGTATTTATCTGTTGTCCCTCTTGTCCAGCACTTGTGCCAATGGCAACCGCATTTACATTTTGTCCAGTGAAACCAGCATTTACACCAATCGCTACGGCAAATCCATTTTGTCCGATGCTGCCGGCACTATTGCCAATGGCAATCGCATTTGTCTGTTGTCCGTCCTGTCCAGCATTTTCACCAATTGCAACCGCACTGGCCTGTTGTCCGTCCTGTCCAGCATTTTTACCAATTGCAACCGCACTGGCCTGTTGTCCGGTGGAACCAGCACTTGTGCCAATCGCAACCGCACTGGCCTGTTGTCCGGTGGAACCAGCACTTGTGCCAATCGCTACGGCATTTGTCTGTTGTCCGTCTTGTCCAGCACTTATGCCAATGGCAACTGCGTTGACACCTTGTCCAGTTAAACCAGCCTGGTTGCCAATGGCAACTGCAGAATCCCCTTGATTGTATCTGCCAGCCTCCACTCCGATGGCAGTTGCGTAATCTCTTTGCTCGTATTGTCCAGAACGGTCGCCAATGGCAACTGCAGACAACAGTTGACCATTGGCGCCAGCATCACTTCCAATTGCGACCGAATATTCTCCTTGATTTAAACCACCCGCACCGAACCCAACTGCGACTGCATAAACGCCTTGCCCGGTTTGACCAGCATAAGCGCCGAATGCTGATGCAGATGCCCTTTGTTCATATCGACCAGCGGCATAACCAACTGCAACTGCAAAGTCTCTTTGTTCGATTTCACCAGAAGCTGTGCCGACTGCAACTGAAGAATTTCCTTGAGTCAATGCACCCGCATTATAACCAACTGCGACCGAATAATTATTTTGACCGGTTTGACCGGCTTGAAGACCGATTGCAACTGCGCTGGTGCCTTGACCAGTGTATCCAGCATTTTGACCAATGGCCACAGAAGCATCCCCCTGGGTTGAAGCACCTGCCGACCAACCCATGGCCACAGCAGATTCTCCTTGTAGATTTATACCAGCCGATTGTCCAATTGCCACGGAACGTTTTCCTTGAACATTTCTACCAGCGGATTGTCCAATGGCAACTGCCAATATTCCTTGTCCAAATTGTCCGGAACCTTGACCTATGGCAATTGATTGACCGCCTTGCCCGGTTTGACCAGAACTAGAACCAATTGCCACTGAATTATTGCCTTGTGAATATGTGGCGGAATCTAAACCTATGGCGACTGAAGAAATGCCTTGATTCAAAATGCCGCACTGTGTTCCAATGGCAACGGATTGGGTGCCTTGATTTTCAACACCGGCGTTTCCAATGGCAATGGCATTGATGCCTTGGCCCGTTTGACCCGCTTGGTTTCCAAGTGCAACTGCATAAGCACCTTGACCGGTAGAACCAGCCAAGTTGCCGACCGCAACTGCATTATTGTTTTGTCCAACTTGACCCGCTTGGTTTCCAAGTGCAACTGCATAAGCACCTTGCCCAGTTTCACCGGCATGTGCGCCAATATTTATCTTAGTGTCTCCAACTCTCCATGTGCCAGTTGAACCGGTCGGAACCCAAAACAAATAGTCTCCATAGTTGGTTCCATTCTCTGGCGTGCTGAACGGGGAAGCTTCGTTCAACAATGGAATATAGTATCTGCCATTCCCAATGCCGTTTGAAAATCGGGTTTGCACAAAATGGTCTATGTATTGAGGACCGGTTGGACCCAACCAAACGGTGCTCAGTCCACCAAATCCGACTTCGCGACCAGTTGCTCCGACAGCTCCATTGCCAAGCAAAACACAGTTGTTCGCTGACGCAGTTGTGTTGTGCCCTACAACGACATTGTTGCTTCCACCAGTGTTTCCAGAGAGAGAATTGTTTCCAATTGCGATGTTGTAGTCTCCAAATTGAGGGACTGTTTGTGAAGTGAAGTTGTATAGAGCATTTTCACCGATTGCCACATTGTTTTCTCCACCTAAATTGTTCGCCAATGCGTTCAAGCCAACAGCAACGTTGTGAAGTCCATTCGTGTTGTTGCGGAGTGCACCATAACCAAGTGCAGTATTGTTTAAATTTCCTGCAGTGCTTGGTGGAATAGTGTTATTTGAACTGCGTGTGCCAACTGTTGTGTTTCCACTCAAGTCGCTCACATAGTCTCCTGACAGTTGTCTGAATGAAAGCATATTGATTATAATATTACTTAATATAATATTTTAATCATACATTCAGTGTTGTTTAATTTGGAACTGGGAATGGTCGTTGAAACTTTTCAACCACCAGAGGGTCTGGCATGATGAGTTGCATGCGTCCAAAAAATGAAATTTCTGGTAAAGTTTTCAATTGCGGAACAACTGGTTTTTGAGTTTCAACTAGGTTAGTGGAGTTGATTCCAAACAATGCAGATTCGATATCGATTGAATTTCGAGAGAATGCTTCGCGCGGCATTTGGCCAGGAATTATGCCCATGCATGGTAAAGCTGGGTTGTATGCAGCCCCTGCGGCACCATTCTTGTATTCAATGTAATCAAACGACTTGGTGGTCATGCGTTGTTCCAAACAATAATTGGAACACGTGTTTTTGTTTCGCGTGGATGCCATTTGAGAGAAATGATATAATTGTGCAATGATATATTATTATATTTTATTTTGACAACATTATGTGTTAATGCATGGTGGAATATGCTTTCAACAATTTATCACGACTGTTTTCCAATATGTTTGCTGTTTTAAAGGCATCGATTAAACACAAATGAAATGCATCCATGGTTGCATATGAAAACAAGCAAACCAGCAACATGTCAATGATTTCGTCGTCCGATTTTGCATGGTGTGAAAAATTTGCATGGTATGGATGTTTCAAAACGAGCTCTTTAAGTTCGGGCAATTCGCCAACCTTTGATTTGATTAACTCAAGAGACGCATTTATTGCGCGTTCATCGTAGTCCACCAGTCCAAACACTTGAAGATACTGCGCACGATACATCATGTCTGCGTCTACATCGTCATCTTCGATTTGTTCGAACTCCTTGTAAGTGCAGACAAAATCCGTTTTGTACATAATTTTGATATTGATTTTATGTTCATGTATCTAAATTCGTTTTGTTAAAAATCTTTTTTGAAGTAACCCCAATTGGACTATTGGACTATTTGACTATTAAAATATAATTTGTCATTGATATTGATATAAACAAAAAGCATTTGAAATAATAAAAAGATGACAACTGCTGAATTCAAGAAAATCATTTCGGACTTTGTGTCCGACATTGCAACAGTGTTTCCTGAACACAATGAAGCATGTGTGAATGTGGGCAAGATGGAGGCAACGGCGGTGTATGAACATTGTAAGCGAACATATGCGCCTCAGTTCTTCAACATTTTGTATCGAAATGAAGCCGTATTGTTTGCCGAACCAATTGAGTTATTGCCTGGTCTAAATTTCAAAGTGTTGTGGGAGACGTCGGACGTGAGTGATGCAACAAAGGAAGCAATTTGGAAGTATTTGCAGCTCGTGATGTTTTCAGTGGTTTCGGATTTGTCGGACACGTCGACGTTTGGTGATGCGGCCAAGTTGTTTGAAGCGATTGACGAGAGCGTGCTGAAGTCAAAGTTGGAGGAGGTGATGGAGCAGATGCAGGACATGTTCAAGGATGGAGTGGACCCAACTCATGCTGCTTGTGCTGGAGAGAATGAGGCGAACGCCGATGGCTCTGCTGGCGCGGAGGGTTCTGACTGTGGTGCAAAAGGATTCCCAGCAGGCATGGACCCCAATTCCATGCACGAGCATTTGAGCGGGCTTCTTGGTGGCAAAATTGGGAACCTTGCAAAAGAAATCGCAGAAGAAACCGCGGCAGAGCTCAACTTGAACACATCGGATGAGTCATCCGTTCAGTCGGTTTTTCAGAATCTATTTAAGAATCCGGGTAAGCTGATGGGCATTGTCAAGAGCGTGGGACAGAAGCTGGACGCCAAGCTGAAGTCGGGAGAGATTAAAGAGAGCGAAATCATGCAAGAGGCGAGTGATTTGATGAACAAGATGAAAAAGATGCCGGGGGTGAACAATGTGGCTGACATGTTGAAAAAGATGGGAATGGACGGAGGCATGGGAGGCATGGGAGGCATGGCAGACATTGCAAAAATGGCAGCGAGCATGGGACTGGGTGGAAAAAATTCCAAGTTGAACATGGGTGCCATGCAGAGCCATTTGAATCAAAACATGAAGACGGCCAGAATGAAAGAGAGAATGCAGCAGAAATTGGAACAGCGCAAGGCGGAAGCGCAACAAGCCGCCGCCGCTGCAAAAGAACCGATAGTGTTTAGCACTGGCGAAAAAGTAGAACGCACCCCTCGATTTCCAGTTCAAACGCAGGCTCCGGCCGTGGTGCCTGCAACCGATGCTCCTAAAAAAAAGAAAAATAAGAACAAGAAATAAAGAATGATTAAATAAAGAATCTATGAGTAAATATAAATAATAGTTCCATTTATATATACACATAAGCATTGCGCATAAGTAGAAACACATTGAAATGACTGCATTTTGGTTGAATGATCCCACCGTATTGTTTAATAATGCAGGCATTAGAGAGATTGTTCCCATGTCCGGCATGAATCGTGAATCCAGGCTGAATGCTATAAGTCGAATGATCATACTGTTGACAATTTTAGGCTATTTGTTGACTCTGTCCTATAAAATAATTCTTTTGGGTGTGGTCTCTTTAGCCATGATGGCATTGTTATATGTTGCGCAAGGCACCGCTTCTTCAAGACCAACCCCCACTGCAACTGGTTCTGCCAAGGACAAGGACAATGGCAAAGAAGGTTTTTCAAACTATGCAAATTACAACACGGGTCGACGACGCATGATTAAAGTCGCCGCAGCCGCATCCCCATCCGGTCTGACATTTCAAGCTCCAACACCACAAGACCCGTTGATGAACGTGCTGCTCACCGACATTGTGGACAACCCAAACCGCCCCGCAGCAGAACCCGCTTTCAACCCGAAAGTGGAACATGAAATCAATAAATCGACCCAGCAATTCGTGGTTGAAGACTTGGGTGGCAATCCGAATTTAGAAGACCGTCTGTTCCGTGATTTAGGCGACAATTACGAATTCAGCAATTCCATGCGCAGTTATTTTGCAACTCCAAACACCAAAATTCCGAATGACCAGCATGCATTTGCTGAATATTGCTACGGCTCCATGATTTCATGCAAGGAAGGCAACATGATGGCATGTGCTCGGGCCAACCCGGTTCTTGGTTCCATCACTGGCGCGCAATAATGCGAAATAATGCACAATCTAGAATTAATAAAATATATTTATTAAATATATCACAATCACAACATAATGGTTGACAATCAGGTCATGTCGGCATTTGTCAAAGACTATGCTTTTGATAATCTCTCGCGCATCGGAGAGGATGGCTGCAGTTTAGGACAGCGCGGCATTCAAAACGTGGAAGCATCCAACTACATGTTGCAAAACTTCTTTTCGGATGACTGCACCATGAAGCGCCCCATTGAGTTTGCCACAAGCCAACCGAATATCAATTTCACCGGAGGACATCAAGTCGGCGCGGGTGGCTGCAACATTGACACCAACTCTCAGTTGCTCATTGGCGGGAGCGCGCTCACCCACCCTCGTTGCCGCATCAGCCTTTTGCAGCGCCCATTTGCAACCGTGCCATTCATGGGTCGCGGGCAGTCCAATCCGTATTTAGAGTCCCAGTTGCAACAGGGGGATTACCTGACAAACAAACGCAGCATCAATCTGCTTTCTGAACAAACCGTCTCCACCAATTATCCACTTGTTCCGTCCATTGCATCCACCATCACAAATCCGGTCAACCTTGTGGAAGGTGTGGCATCCGAGGGCTGGGTGCGCGGAGGTGCAAACACACGCACCATGTTCTGCGACAATGGTTCACAATGCAAGTATTGAATTACCACCCCTCCTCGACTCAGTGAAAATATTCATGCAAAATTCGGTTGCGTTGCATGAATTGAACCCGAACACGACGTGTTCAATTTTGAAGTGGATTGAAATTGTATGCTTTTTCTAGACCCAAATGCGATAGTCCATGCACACCCATGCCGATGGAAAATAGGAGCGCAACCACCACTTTTTCATACGGGCGAAACGTGCGATAATGATTCAATGCAAGAATGACTGCCGCCAACAACAGGACCGCATTTAGCACGTGAGCATACATGGATGGAACGCGCGGAAAATCCATGATTTGCATGAAATGACGTTTGAAACTATACTATTGCATTCGAAAATAAACCGGCGCGTTACTTCACCTCGCCATGAAGTGTTGCCAGTTTTGTAAGATTTTGAATGTATTTCATGGTTTTGGCCTGATTTTCGGGTCCCATCTCTCGCACGGGTTTGCGAAAAGTGTCCACCTTTTGCATGACCGCGTTGCCCATGTATTCTAAATCCTGCGTGTAATCCTTTTCCAAAAAGAAGCCAATGTCTCCCTTCTCAATTTGTCCACTATATGGTTCGGCAATAAAGGTGATCCAAGTGCTCAACAACATGCGCGGATTTGTTTTTTTCAAGAGAAACAAAGCCGTTTTTGCGGAGTCAATGTCTGCATTGTCAGGAAAGACACTTTGGATGTCTTCCACAAATTCTGTGAATTGATTCAAAAATGCTTTCAGCACAATTGATTTGTCCGACATGTGAGAGATATTGTGTTGTAATATTATGCATTCTTAATATTATTTTAAATGCATTTATAACATAATTTTATTTTTGAATTTGGTTCAACGTCGCATGGCTTGTTGTGGCTGTTGCGACTGTTGCGACTGTTGATGCGCCTGCATAATTTGCGCATTTCTCTCCTTTTCCAGTTTTTCAAGTGTCACATCCGGCCCGATGCGCGCTTGCTTCTCCTCAATTGCCGGACATTCAATGCTTTGATTGAAGTCAATGGTTGCATAGTTGTAAAGCTGGCGCAATCCGCCACTGCCCTTTGCTGATAGGTCTTCACTGGATTGGTCTAGAAAGCTGTAGTTGTCGGAAACCACTCCAAATCCACCCATGAACTCACTTGCAGTGGAAAATGGCGATGGCTCCCCGTTGAATCCAGTTGCAATGTTGTTTTGCTGCACATCCATCGGTTTTAGGTGATTTGTGATTTGATCGCCATAAAGCACCGCATGGTTTTGATTAAGCAACAAAAGTGCAGGCACACGGTTCACGTGAGGTGGCAATATGATCTTTTGACCATCCTCCAACACAATGTACCATGACCCATTCTCACCTTTGACCCGCGTGTCAATGCACATGTAATGAATTCCTTCCTTAATTTTGCTTTTGGCCAACCTCTGTAAGAGAGATTTTGATTTATCGCAAAAATTACTGTAGTAAAGAATGCTGCTCATGGTTCTGTGATTGGTATTTTAACATACATGCACTTTAATATTATCATTGTTTTAACTCATTGTTTTAACTCATTAATTCATTGTGTTTCATAGAATAAAAATAACACATTAATACAAATAATAGGTTAATATGAAATTGAATGGTGCGCGCAAGGATGTTAATGGATGGATTTACATATCGATTTATGGAGAACCATATGAGCGCGGTTATGCTCACGGACACATGGTTGCGAGAGAGTTGGTTCAAATCATGGAAATGTTGGAGTTCACCGTATATGAAGATTATGGGTATACATTTGAATTTTTATGTGAAGTGGCGGATGACTTCTTTCGTCCACAAATTGAATCGAACTTTCCAGAATTTTATGAAGAAATGCGCGGCATTGCCGATGGCTCCAAACAGCCATTGAAAAGGATCGTGTTTTGGAACTTTTATCTCAGTTTTGACTACATGTTTTCTCATTTGTCCGACATATTGAAAGAATCGCATAATCAACACTTAAGGTCAAAGCCGATGTATGCTGAGTTTTTAAGTGATAGTGGTATTTCTAAAAAATCAGGCACAAAAGAAGGGGGTGGCGCCCAAGACAGATGCAGTGCCTTTATTGCAGTGGGTGATTATACGAAAGATGGCAAGATTGTTTGTGCGCATAACTCGTTTGACTCGTATGTGGGTGGGCAATATCTGAACGTGATTCTTGACCTGCATCCGAGCAAGGGGCATAGAATGCTCATGCAGACAATGCCCGGAGGCATTTATTCCGGAACCGATATGTTTGTCACCAGCCGAGGACTGTTTGGAACAGAGTCCACATTTGGGGGTTTTAATGCATATGTAAACAAGGACCCGCTGGGCTGCCGTGTTCGACGGGCCATGCAATACGGGGATTCATTGGATGACTATGTTGAAATTATGACCCACAATAATTCCGGGGATTATGCATGTGCATGGCTCTTTGGCGACACGCGCACGAATGAAATCATGCGGTTTGAGTTGGGTCTCAAGTATGTCGATGTCAAACGCACTAAGAATGGCTGCTTCATTGGGTTCAATGCACCATATGACCCGCGCATTCGAAATCTAGAGTCGGCAAACACAGGTTGGGATGATTTGCGTCGGCACCAGGGTGCGCGTCGCGTGCGTCTGCAACAAATGATGGAAGAACACAAAGGAAAGCTTGATGTGGAGACTGCAATGCAACTCATTGGCGACCATTATGATGTGTATCTGAACAAGATCAATCCTTGCTCACGCACCACTTGTTCACATTACGACCTGGATGCGCGTGAATTCATGTCGCAGGCAGACCGTCCGAAACCCTATGCTCCACGTGGAGCAGTTGACGGCAAAGCCATTGACACTGATACAGCAAAACACATGCAGTTCTGGGGGCGTTGGGGAAGCTCGTGCGGTACAGGATTTTACAAGGACGAATTTTGCGACCGCAACATGATATGGGACATGTATCGCCCATATCTGCATGACCGCCCGCCACAGCCGTGGACTTTGTTCGGCGTAAATCAACACAATCAACACAATCAACACAATAAATACAAACACACGCGCCGTTCGTTGCAACGACGGGGTGTCAGTTTCAACAAAACAAAGAAGCATGCGCATGTCTAACATGTGAATGCGCGTGATTTTCATGCAATGGTGATATGCATTTCATGAACTTTTGTGCACATTTTCGTATGGTTAATCCCAATGAAATAATTGTAAAATGAGTGAAATAACAACAATTTAAACACGTGTGTATATGATACAAAAAAAGACTTCATGGATGATTTATTGGCCTTGATCAAACAACTTGGAGAAAAATACGCGGACGATGACTTCATGATGGGGAAACTGACCTCACACATCAATCAACTGCCGGCAATTATGGATGCGGCGGTTCAAGCCCGCGATGACAAGGCACAACGCAAACAAATGTTGATAACTGCATCCGACGAGTTCATTGAGCAGTTTTTGAATGAGTCCCCTCAATATTACTATAACCACAATGTGGAACTGTTTTTTGTTTATAATCCGGATGCGGAATGCAACTACAGCGTCATCAATGAAGATGACATTTTGCACCCCATTCTCACACAAATCACTGGCAATCGCGAACTCATGCCGTGGAAATACAAAATCAAGAATCAAGTGCTGCGTCGCATCAAGGACAGAAATTTACTGTCATCCATTCCAGAATCGCAAACCATTCAACGCACGCTGAACATGCTGTGTCCGTCTTTGTTCCGGACGCGGGACTGTGCCAAATATTTTCTCACGGTTATTGGCGACATCATTTTGAAGAAGACGGTTGTTCCAAGTGGAGTTGATGACCCGTCCAAGGAACCGATTTACATTGTGAATCCAAAATCAAGACAGTTCATAAAGGGTCTTAGTCAAGAGTGCAGCACATTGTTTGGAACGGTGTTGCTTTCTGCATTCAAATTCAAGTTTTACGAATACCCATTCGACGATTGCCGTTTAATGGACATGAATGATGTTGTCATTGACCCATTTTCGGGACCGTTTAGACACCGGTTAATTGACATTTTTTGTGTTGCGGCACATTATTCGCAGCGCTATGAAAATGCAGAACGGTTTTTGAATGTGCAGTGCAAAGACAATGAAACGTATCATCGTGTGTTGTATTTGAAGGAACACCACGAAAACGACATCATTGAAAAATTTGTGGCCACATGCACAGAACCATCGCCTCAAAGCAATATGAACATTTCGTGGAAAAACATGATGTATTTGTGGAAGGTTTTCATCGACGAAGAGAGAATTCCGAACGTGTTTTTCACGCATTCTCTCAAAACACGACTGATGCAACGTTTGCCTGGTTATTCCGAAACGGCGGATTCATTTTTGCAGCTCACAAGCAAGCACTTGCCGCTTGTTGCACGGTTCAAGGATTTTTGGACGCACACCATCCATGTGAATTCAAATGATGAAGATGAGCTGGAAATCGATGAATTCACCGCTTTGTTCAAGCAGTATCACCACCATTTGTTGCAGCAATCTCCACAGCCGGCTCCGCAACTGCAGAGCCACAATCACACGGATGCAGCATTTTTGGGCCTCATCCGACACTTTTATCCCGATGTGGTCATTGAAAATGACAAGTACTTGATGCACACCAGTTGCACATTGTGGGATAAACGTGGAGACGTGCTGGCCGCCATGCATGAACACGCTGCTTCACACACGACGCAACACACGCCTTACAAAGCATACGAATTCTACTGCCAACAACAGCGACTAAAACACAAGAACAACTCGCATGTATTGAATGTCAGCAAAAAGTATTTCGAAAAAGTATACAACGAGAATAAATTTTAGAAACATATTATAAGTGATTGTGTTTTTGGTTCATCGTTTAGTTTAGACTCAATATGTCCAGTCCAGTGCCCGCAAACGAAGTGCCCGCAAACGAAGTGCCGCTGGACGAAGTGCCCGCAAATGCAGTGCCGGTGGATGAAGTGCCCGCAAATGAAGTGCCCGCAAACGAAGTGCCCGCAAACGAAGTGCCCGCAAACGAAGTGCCCGCAAATGAAGTGCCCGCAAACGAAGTGCCCGCAAATGAAGTGCCGGTGGATGAAGTGCCCGCAAATGAAGTGCCGCTGGACGAAGTGCCCGCAAATGAAGTGCCGCTGGACGAAGTGCCGGCAGATATAGTATTGCCAGTGCAAGATGAGCCTCTAGAAGACGTGTTTAGTCCAATGGCACAACTGCAGCAAGAATTGTCATCCATGAATCTTTTTGAAGGCAAAACAAAATCACAAATCAATAACATAAGAGAGGAAGTTGAGGCTGGACTGCAAGCATTCAACACAATTCAAGACGCATGCAAAATATTGCACGACGCCATTGTTGCCGTCGTTGCCGGTTTTAACACTGGTCTGCGGTTCAACCCGGAAGTCGCACGTTTGTCTGATTTTGTTGCCCATTGCAAACTGTTGGTTTCCATAAATGATGATAATTCTGAAGTTATTTCAGCAGCGTCATCCGCATTGGAAGGTCTTGCAAAAGACCAACGATTCACTAGTGCAACATATAACCTCTCAGTGCAGAATGAAAAAATCGGCGACATTGGAACCCAAATTTCTCTCGTTCTAAAGATTGGTCAAGTCTTCAATGTTCCTGTGTTCACAATTTACGTCCTGCAGAATGTGTTTGACAACGCAAAACTCCAATCGGAACAAGCAACCCAAGTCGTAGCGTCCCCGCTAACACACAATTCAAAAACTATTAGAACATGCACTCG
>JBIPMW010000157.1:0-4784 GCA_044376455.1 Crocinitomicaceae bacterium
CAGCTTCTTGAATGTAGTCAGTAATTTCTGTGATTTCATCCATCATGACTTCTTGATCGCCATAGCTGATATTGAGTAGCACATAGCGCGCACCACTGATGTTGTCGTCATCTAGTAACGGTGAGCTAAGTGCCGCTTGTACTGCCTGTAGTGCGCGGTCTTGACCAGAAGCAATAGCGCTTCCCATAATGGCATGGCCAGAGTTGCGCATCACGGTATTGACGTCATTGAAGTCAACGTTGATAGAACCAGTTACTGAAATGACTTCTGCGATTCCTTTAGCAGCAACTGTAAGTACGTCATCGGCATGAGAGAAGGCCTCGGACAAAGACATATTGCGTCCGAACTCACGCAATTTTTCGTTGTTGATGATGAGTAAAGTATCTACGTTTTGGCGCATGCGCTCAAGACCTTCCTCGGCTTGTTGGCGTCTTTTGCGTCCTTCAAAATTAAATGGAACAGTGACAATACCAACCGTAAGAATTCCTAGATCACGGGCGACCTGAGCAATAACGGGTGCTGCTCCGGTACCTGTGCCACCACCCATTCCGGCAGTAACGAAAACCATTTTGGTATCTTTTGACAACAATTCGCGGATTTCTTGGATATTTTCCATTGCTGCGTTCATCCCTACATCGGGAATCATGCCTGCTCCACGACCTTCTGTTAGGTTTGGTCCTAGTTGGATTTTGAAGGGTACTGGAGAAATATCAAGCGCTTGACAATCGGTATTACAAACGATGAAATCTACACCCGCAATGCCTTGCAAGTACATGTGATTCACAGCGTTTGAACCTCCACCACCTACACCAATTACTTTGATAATCGATTGAGCTTGAGGTTTGTCGTGTTTAGGTAGGTCAAATTCCATTTCCATTTGTTCGGTTTCTTTTCTAGTTGCTTGCTATATGTCTTGATCGTCTTCGTCGTTGAAAAATGTTTTCAATGGATCTAGGATTCTATTGAAAAATTTACCGCGACGCTCGATGTTTGAGTGTCCTTTTGTTTTTTCTTGTTGCTTTTCGGTTTGTTGACCTTGAGCTTGATTTGCAGTTTCTGCAGGTTGTTCCCATGGCAGGGCTGATTCTACTGTTTCAAAACCTTTCAACACCAAACCGATACCCGTTGCAAACATTGGACTTGCCAATTTGTCGAGGTCGTTGGTATTTGCAAGGTGCTCTGTTGGGTATCCGATGCGGGCATCCATTCCGGTGAGGTATTCGATCAACTGGGTGAGGTGCTTTAATTGAGAGCCTCCACCAGTAACGACAATACCACCTATGAGTTTTTTCTCGTAGCCAGAGTTTCTGATTTCGAGATTCACTAATTCAATAATTTCTTCCATTCTGGCCTGAATGATACTGGCCAAATTGCGAAGGGTGATTTCTTTTGGTTCGCGGCCTTTTAAGCCCGGAATGCAAACCACTTCGTTTTCTTTGCTTTCGGATGCCAAGGCACTACCGAATTTTACTTTTAGCATTTCAGCCTGGCGCTGCATGATGCGACATCCTTCTTTGATGTCTTGGGTGATAACGTTTCCTCCGAAAGGAATTACGGCTGTATGACGGATAAGGCCATCGTGGAAAATAGCTACGTCAGTAGTTCCGCCGCCGATGTCAACAAGTACTACACCCGCTTCTTTTTCTTCTTCAGATAGCACAGATTCTGCAGATGCAATTGGTTCTAGAATGATGTCTTTGACACTAAGGCCAGAACGCTCAATGCAACGGGTAATATTGGTTACGTTGGTAACTTGCCCGCTGATAATGTGGAAGTTAGCTTCAAGTCGAACACCACCCATTCCGATAGGGTCCTTGATTTCTGGCTCACCATCAACGATATATTCCTGTGGAATAACAGTAATTATTTCTTCACCAGGGTTCATAACCAACTGGTACATGTCGTCTACGAAAGAATCGATATCTGCCTGAGAAATTTCACCGTTGACAGTACGACGCGTATAGATGCCGCGATGCTGCTTGCTCTTGATGTGCTGCCCTGCTATCCCGACGTGAACATTTTTAATTTTGAGATTGCCTTCAACGGCATTTTGAGTAGCTTCAACCGCTGCGTTGATGGATTGAACAGTTCGTTCGATGTTGGATACCACACCGCGCATCACGCCGAGAGATTCACTTTTCCCCATGGCAATGATTTCAATCTTGTTGTGCTCATTTTTGCGACCAACAAAACAAGCGATTTTGGTAGTCCCGATATCAAGACCAACAACAACGCGTGTACGCTTCACTTCTGGCGCTTTATCTTTTTCTGCAAACGATCTGTCCTTCATATTTGACACTTATTTCTTTGTATTTATTCCAACCTTCATGCGGTAGCGCCTCTTTGTAGAAGTGCTTCAGTCTTTCGAATTTGTCTTGGACAAGTTCTGGGGTGGGCACTGCTCCAAAGATGATTTTTTGATCACCAACCAACGGAATTAAGACAAAATCACCATTTTTTTGGAGGTGAATTTGACCGATTAATTTGTGCATTAGTGGATCATTACAAACATAATTTGAAATATGGTAGATTTGATTGATTTTTTGAGAACTTTTCAAAGTACCATTGTTAATAAAATCACAGTGGAGACGAGGGTTGTAGACATCGTGAATTGCTCCAGAAAAAACAAGTACTCGGGCCGTATGGAGCGCGGATCGATACATCATAAAACCGTCTTGATCAAGGTAATAGCTCTGACCAATTAAATTGAAGATTCTAGCAATAGGCTTGCGCAATTCTAATTGAATCTCCCACTTATCTCCGATGTGTTTATACACTTCAACTTTTTTAACCTCTGGCATTGCCTTAATATGTCGCTCAATCGTGTGGATTTTGAGCGATGCAACTTGCATTTCCTTGCGAAATAAATTGCGAATTTTTAGACGGTCAATGAGTTCTTTTTCTGTTAAAAATGCGCTTTCCCCCTCGACATGGATGGCAATGGCTGGCGTTCGCAACTTTTTCTTGTTTTCAGCATTGAAAGCAAAGAAAAAAACCGTGCAAACTAACAGCAGCACTAATACCCAAAGCGTTATTTTCAACCATTTCTTCATCGGACTAGCTTTTGTCGTTTAAATATTGAGTAATAGGTGCCACCAAACGATCAATGTCTCCGGCGCCTATGGTCAGTAAAACTCCGTGTTTAAAGTTTTTTACAAAGGCCAGCGCTACACTGACTTCCATCACTTCTTTTTTCTTGGCTGTACTCATTTCACAGAGCCAATTGCTTGTAATTCCTGGTATTGGCAATTCACGGGCAGGATAAATAGGCAATAAAATCAGATGATCGAGGGCACTTAATTCTGAGGCAAAACGCGCCGCGAAATCCTTCGTTCTGGAAAATAAATGTGGCTGAAAAATTCCCGTAATTGGTAATGTTGGATACATCGCTTTGACAGAGCTCAATAGCACCTCAATTTCTTGCGGATGATGTGCGTAATCATCGATGTAGACCAAGTTTGATTGACGCACGTGGGTTTCAAAACGCCTTTTGACACCTTTGAATCTGGCTAATGCAGCACGAATGGCCTGTTCTTCAAAGCCAAGTTCGAGCAATAATGCAACACAACCTAAAGCATTTTCAACATTATGGCTACCAGGCAAACCCAAAGTTACAGCTGGCCAATATGTATTTGCGATTCTGAAATCTGCTACCTGAAAACCTCCTTCAAACCGCAGGTTTTCAGCACTGAAATCAGCAGTTTTGGAGTTGAGCGCGTACGTTTTTGTTGGACAAAGTGTAGAAAGATTCAAGCCCTCCTTTTGCAAACAAAATCCATTTGGATCGATCCTCATGGCAAATTGACGAAACCCTTCTTTGAAAGCTTCAGGAGTACCATAAATATCGAGGTGGTCGGGGTCTGCTGTGGTAATGATCGCTGCAAATGGCGATAACTGTAAAAAGCTGCGGTCAAATTCATCTGCCTCTACCACAGCATATGGACTTTCGTCATTCAAGACCAAATTAGAATCAAAATTACTGGCAATGCCTCCTAAAAAAGCAGTGCAACCCGCGCCGATGTCGGTTAGCAAATGAGCTAACATAGAACTAGTAGTGGTTTTGCCATGCGTACCTGCTACGCAAAGGGCTTGAAAAGATCGGGTAATCGCGCCAAGCACCTCTGCTCTTTTTAATATTTCAAATTGATGAGCGCTGAAAAAAGCGAGTTCGCCAAGCTCTTTAATTGCGGGCGTATAAACCACTAAAGTAGTTGCCGCATCTTTGAAGCCATTTGGAATTTGCTCATGCAAATCTTCGTAATGAACAGCAATTCCTTCCGCACTCAGCTGTTGTGTAAGCGTGGTTTCAACCTTGTCATAACCTGCAACTTGAAAACCTGCAAAATGAAAGTAGCGTGCAAGTGCACTCATGCCAATACCACCGATACCGATGAAATAAACCTGCTTGTATGTAGAAAGCGACCTCATTCAAGAATTACTTTTTCACAGATATCAACGATACTTTGAGTGGCCTGAGGCAAGGCAAGGTTTTGAAGATTTTGCGACAACTCGAGTTGTTTGGCATCATTGAAGAGTAAATCAAAACAAGTTTCGATCAAAGTGGCTCTTGCCACAGCGTCTTTTACTAGTATGGCTGCCTTTTGATCCACGAGTGAAAGCGCATTCTTTGTTTGGTGATCTTCTGCAACGTTTGGCGAAGGAACAAGGATACTTGGTTTGCCTACCAAAGCCAATTCACTCACTGACAACGCACCCGCTCTGGAAATAATGACATCGGCCAATGCATAAGCTAAATCCATGCGCTGAATAAAAGCCAATAGTTT
>JBIPMW010000318.1:0-4774 GCA_044376455.1 Crocinitomicaceae bacterium
CGATGCTTGACTATAAGCGGCTAGTGATCGAAGAATTACACGCTGAAAAAGAGCGCGATATAGCTAAATTTAACTTACTCGAAACCGAACGAGAAAAAGCACGGGGATGGCGAGGCGGTCGAATGCTCATGAGAAACGATAAAAAACGGTAAAAATACCTAAACCCATATAAACCCCCTATGAGTCCATAGGGGGTTTATAGTTTGTTGGTTTGTAAATAGATTGTAGATAAGGTGATCAACAATAAAAAGCATTGATATATATAGGTTCTAGACTTTGTTAGTATTGTTACTCTATTTCCCCGTGTCAGGATTTTTTATCCTTTTCTTATTGTCCAGTTCGTTTATCTCTCCCTATTTTTTCTCTCCCCTGTATAAAGTGCCAACAAGATAAACAAACTTTGAAACCTATACCCTGCAAGGCTTTCGATTGTAGATAAGGTTATCTACAATCGAATTACAATCCAACAGCCTTGCTGTTGACCTTGTTTGCTTTTTTACTCTACAGTTTTTTATCGTCCAGTCTGGTTTATTCTTTTATCTTTTTCCTTTATAAGACATCGACATTATCTACAAAGTCTAGAACCTTTACAGGGTAACGGTTTCGGTTGTCGATCACCCTATCTACAATCTATCTACAATGGTAACAGGTAAATATACTTAGTACATCTGCTCAGAAAAGATTCTCCCACCCACTTGACTTTATTGGGAGAATGATCCACAATAGGAAGTAACCAAAACACACAAGAATTAAAACAATGAACACTCAACAATCTAAGCTAAACAAATACCAGACTAGCCTAGCTAGATTAACTGCTCAACTAGCAGTTACTAAAGGTAATCGGAATAAAGCTAAAATCGTTTTAAATATATTAGAAATTGAATCAAATATTGAGTTTTTGTCCTCAACGATTAAAAATATGCAATCTTTTAAAGATGAAGTAGTAACATTACCTCAACCAGAATGGTTACAAAAGTTATCAATTCCAGAATCTACAAAAGAACGAGTCGTTAATACAATCAACGCCCTTGACTGTAAGATTGAAAAATTAAATAACGATATAAACGGAATTACATCTCAAAATCACAACAATATCTTAAACTCTAGCCCTGCCGCTGACACTGGTGGTATTAGAAATCAATCAGACAGTAAGCGTCAACAGTTTGACGATAGACTATTCCGGAATGCTAAAGATGCTGTTAACGCATCAAAAGAAAGAGATACTTTAACAACACAGAAAAAACGGTATATCAAGGACATAAAAGAACGTCCTATCTTTGAAAAGGCATTAAAAACAGGTAAAAAATCATCGGGAGAATCCTATGATCGGGAGACAATACAATTTATAAAAGATGAGTTAAAACTGATTAACGATAGAATATCTAAAATTGAGTTTTTAGTCACGACTCAAAAATTCAAGAAATTGTAATAAAGTAGTACAAACGTTCAGAAATAATTCTCCCAGATAGTTGACATTTCTGGGAGAATGATCCACAATAAAATATAAACAAAACACACAAGGATTAAAACAATGAACACTTTACAAACTAAATTAGCTCGATTGAAATCTCAACTTAAAATTACAAAAGGCAATCGTGCCAAGGCTAAGATTGTTATAGAAATTCTAAAAGTAGAATCAGCTATTGAGCAGTTAAAGCCCAAAAAAGAAATAAAAGTAAAAAATATAACTGTTAAAATCCCTGTTAGTGTTTCTACCCTTAAAAAACACTGCTGCAACGTGCTATCTCCTAAACTGACAGACAAAAAAATTATTGACGGATGGAAGTATTCTTTGGCTGCCCAATCAATGCAAAAAGACTTTAAGGCACAAAAAGATATTCAATGGGGAGATCGCCATCTCCTTCTACAGGTAGTTTATTGGGTTGATCAATACCAGCAAGAAATGGATAAAAGGGGATTAACAGAAAAATACTGTCTATGGATCGAGAAGAAACAAGCATTTAAAGACGAGTTTTATCGAAAACCAGAAAAGACAATTAATAAATCTAAGGATACTCAAGTCAATATAACCGAAACTCAAGCAATTGAACCCAGAACTAAACAATTAGAATTAAATCTTTTTGGTGAGATGCCATGCGTAAATAAGTTTCAAGAAGTAATCGATAACACAAAATTTACCAAACAGACCGTATCTATTCTAAACAGAGAAGGTGAAACTAGAAAAGTAAAAGGAGAAGCTTTGGGCGATTATCTGATTTCTGCGGGAGAAAATGACGCTTACAGCATTCATCACATCCCAACAGGATTAGAAATAATGTCTAGTGTAGGATTTAAAACTAGAAACCCAGTTAAGTATGAAAATCTAAGCGAAAAAGAAGCGGCTAGGTTAGCTGTCAAAAAGTTGGTCGCCGCTAACATTGACATTCCAGGTTCTTACTTAGAATGGAATAAGTCTAGCGCAATTGAAAAAGCAAAAATAGGGCAAAACATCATAGATGCTTTTGATGACAAGATTAAGGCTAAAGCTTCATAAGTACACTTATTGCTTAGTCAGCAATAAAAAACACTTAGCTAAGCTAAGTGTTTTTTATTAGTACATCTGTTCAAAAAAGATTCTCCCAATCTATTGACATTTATGGGAGAACGATCTACTATAGAGAAGTAAACAAAACACACAAGGATTAAAACAATGACTACCAAAGCACAGCAACTAAAGAAAGAACTAACCCAAGCATTCCCAGAGTTAAAGTTTTCTGTAAAAACTAATAAAGGTGTTATTGATAAGATTTTTGTAGATGTCAAAGGTTTAATAGGTTCTTCTTATACAATGTCAGAAATTAAATTGGTTACTAATAAATATCATAGCTACGTTTCGGATTCTTTTGATGGTGGATATACAGGAGATACTATTGTTAGCGTAAGTAATAACGACTTAGACGCAATGTTTGATGAAATTAAAGTAATGCTAAATATCGAGAACGAAAAATACGATCCCTATATTTACGCTGACCTCTATAAAGTGGCTAACAACGAGTTTTTTAGTGTACTTCCTGACGGATACTATGAAGAAAAAATAGCAGAAATAGAACAAGTCGATGAACCAAACGAATACAAAATAGAATCAATTGTTTTTAATAGTTCTGTTTTTAATTCCGCTGATCAATTCATTAAACATATACAATCTTGGTACAAAAATGACCCTAAAAACTTGCCAAGTAACGGGCTATATGACAAAGTAGATTTTACAATTTATTTTGGTAATGGCAAGGAAAATCGAGATTACACTATGCGGTTATATGTTTCCCAAACCGATGATAATCCTTTCGTTTCCGAGAATTTACTTTATAATCATTTTCTTGCATTCTGTGAAGAGTTTAAGTCTCATCCTAGTAAAGACTTTTATGCAGAATTAGAATTTTTCTCGAAATGTGATTGGGGGCAGTCAAAAATAGTTGACTTAAAATCTCAATACCACGAGTATTTACAGGATAAGCTTTCCCGTAAAGAATACGACGCAATTATTACCCTAGAAGCATTTAAGGATAAGGTTGCATCTAAGCCAGTAAAATTTATCTTTCCTTAGATGGTTTTAAAATTTAGTGACCTAAGCAAGTCAGTAAACTGCTTAATTTAAGTACCTCACTTAGGAAAATAAATCATGAATACAGAACAAACTGGATTTAAAAAGTTTAAAGCCAACAAACTTCGTATTTACGAAGATGGTTACACCGGGCCTCACGGATGGTACTGGGGAAGTCACACAATTGCTAGTTTTATAGCAAAGGCTATTCAGGCAAAACACGGTCATAATATTACTGACGTTCTAAATTACACCACTATCTATGTCTCAGAGCTAGTTAAGGTTCCTGCGGGGGGTTTAGCTCGCGGATGTCATGACACACTCTATAGCGTGACGGCTTTAGTTGATTTGTCCCTAGAGTTGCCGACGGAAAAAGAGATATACGCCGCTTACAAACACAATAACGCCCATTTCAGTGGCGTAGAGGCTATAAAAGGCGGTTATCACTTTTATAGCATTTGGTAATAACCAACTAAGTCAAAACGGGGATAATTTCCCGTTTCATATTAACACTAACAAAAACCACTATGATCTTAATCTTGTCTCTTAAATTAGAAGATTTTGAGGTTTTAAAATCTTCTATTCAGAAAATCGACAACATTGACACTAACTTGAGTCTTGTTAAGCTACAAGATTACTCTTTATCGGGCATAGGTTTGACAAGAGTAGCTTTAATCTGCGATAAACCTCCTGAGATAATCGCAAAAAAAGGAATCAACTTTTCTACAGAAGCGATTATCCCTGAAACTAAATATTGTGCTGCCTGCTTAGTTTTGGGTAAATTTACAGCACTTAATACCCGAAACAAATCTGGGTACTGCTTGGAACATCGAGAACTTGATCCTAAGCGGAAACAATCTCAACACCAACGCTACAAACAAAGACGTAGTACATCTGCTCAGAAATAATTCTCCCAGATACTTGAGTTTATTGGGAGAATATTGTAAGATAAGACTAGGCAAACAAACACAAGAGGTAACAAGCTATGACTTCTATCGAACTTTACGAAAAAGCCACAATTATCAGGCTTTTCCAAAGCACCCTCAATCAAATTAACCAAGAGTGTTTCGGAGAAACATTGTCAGTCACCGATAACGGTGATTATGTTACGGTCAAAACGCAAGGGTTATTTGTTGCAAATTATGACATCCAAAAGCTTTGGGACGCACTAGAAAACTATGATCAAGATGACTGTGTTAAATTTGATAATTTGTGGGATTCTCTTGATAATTG
>JBIPMW010000158.1:0-4769 GCA_044376455.1 Crocinitomicaceae bacterium
AGAGGATAAAAAAGCGCGCGCAGTGGGCGATCTAAAAAACCGCTTTGATTTAAGCAAAATCAAATTGGTTATAGGTGCCATCTTATCGCTGCTCAGTATCTATTTACTTTTGGCTTGTGTCTCCTATCTTTTCACTTGGAAACAGGATCAAGATCACCTCTTGAACCGCAATTTTTTAGGCTATATTTTCAATCAAAATGTGCCAGCAGCAGAAAACTGGCTTGGTAAATTTGGAGCATGGAGCTCTCATTTACTCATCTACCAAGGCTTTGGAATCGGCGCATTCGGACTTGTTTTTATTATGTTTTTGTTGGGTGTTCGGGTATTATTCAACACCACCCTACTTCCACTACAACGTGCAACTACCGTCACCATAGCATACCTGATTTGGGGTTCTATCTTTTTAGGATTTTTCAGCACACAAGTAAGTTACGCAGGTGGAACTTTCGGTTTCTACATCAATGAATGGCTGCAACTTACGCTCGGAAATTTTGGTGCGCTGATGTTACACATTGTTACCTTTTTTGTGCTCACCACCCTTCTCTTTAACCCAAATTACCGTGCACTCTTTGATCGTCTTTTTGGCAATAAATCCGATTACGTTGCAACCCAAGAACTTCAAGACAGTGCTGCACCCTTTGACGATTTGTATGTTGTGAACACCATTCGTGAGGATCAAATCAAAGCCGACGATGTCTCTCAGACGGTTCATTTTGATGACGATGATGTTTTTGAAGAAGAAAGCGAACTAATTGTTTCTATCAAAGAAGAGGAACGTCCTGAACCTCAAGTTGCTCCGGGAGAAAGTCTGCTTGATGATGATTTTCAAACAGAAACAAATACTGATAACTCTTTTGAAATCGAATTAGGGGAAGACCCTATTGAACCAGCGCCTGTCGCACAAGCGATACCTGCAGCAGCATTGAGCTTGAGTGATGAGGAAAACGTTGCCAAAAATTTGGTCAGAGAATTTGGCGAATACGACCCAACCAAAGACCTCGATGGCTATTTGCTGCCTCCACTTGACCTCATGAAAGAATATGCCAGTTCTGGCGTTTCTGTGAGTAAAGAAGAACTCGAAACCAATAAAGATCGCATTGTTGAGACTTTATCGCACTACAAAATTGACATCGCGAAAATCAAGGCTACTGTTGGGCCAACAGTCACACTCTATGAAATTGTTCCAGCACCTGGTGTACGTATTTCAAAAATTAAAAACCTCGAGGATGACATCGCCTTGAGTTTATCCGCGCTCGGGATTCGCATCATTGCACCTATTCCTGGGAAAGGCACTATTGGTATCGAAGTACCAAATTCAAATCCAGAAATGGTTTCCATGCGTTCTTTAATTGCCTCTGACAAATTTCAAAACTTTGATGGCGAATTGCCAATTGTCATGGGTAAAACCATCACCAATGAAACCTACGTATTTGACCTTACCAAAATGCCTCACCTGCTCGTAGCTGGTGCTACTGGACAAGGAAAATCAGTAGGGCTGAATGCCATTCTGATTTCTATTCTCTACAAGAAGCATCCTGCGCAAGTGAAGTTTGTTTTGGTAGATCCAAAGAAGGTTGAACTCACCTTGTACAACAAAATTGAACGTCACTTCTTGGCCAAATTACCTGGCGAAGAGGATGCCATCATCACAGATACATCTAAAGTGGTCAATACACTCAATTCCTTGTGTATCGAGATGGATGAACGCTACGAATTATTAAAAGATGCGGGGGTTCGAACCATAAAAGAATACAATGCCAAATTCATCGGAAGAAGACTCAACCCGGAGAAAGGACACCGTTACTTGCCATATATTGTAGTCCTGATCGACGAGTTTGCCGACCTCATCATGACTGCCGGTAAAGAAGTAGAGCACCCTATTGCAAGGATTGCACAATTAGCCAGGGCCATAGGTATCCATTTAATTGTCGCTACTCAAAGGCCTTCTGTGAATGTCATTACAGGTATGATCAAAGCCAACTTCCCGGCGCGTATTGCATTTAGGGTGTTATCAAAAATTGATTCGAGAACAATTCTAGACGCTTCAGGTGCTGATCAATTAATTGGTAGAGGCGATATGCTGATTTCTACTGGTTCAGACATGAAGCGCTTACAGTGTGGTTTTGTAGACACACCTGAAGTGGAAGAAATTTGTAGCTTCATCGGTTCGCAGCGCGCTTACCCTGAAGCACTCATTTTACCAGAGTATGTGCCGGAAGGTGCAGAAGGTGGCGGTGATTTCGACATGAACGAAATTGACCCTATGTTCGTTGATTCAGCACGCATTGTAGTGATCAATCAACAAGGCTCAGCGAGTTTATTACAGCGCAAGCTGAAGCTCGGCTACAACAGAGCCGGACGCATTGTGGATCAATTAGAAGGCATGAACATCATCGGGCCTTTCCAAGGAAGTAAAGCCCGGGAAGTTTTGTTCTCGGATATCGATAGCCTCGATGAATTCTTGAAAGTTAAAGGACTTATTTAACCCTGTTGAGGCCAAGCGCCTTGAGTATTATTTTTGGTAAATGCTTGAGTGCTTTTCCTTGTTTAAGGTGGATGTACCAACCCCACTTTTTCATAACCGGTACTTTGTGCGTTTCCACAAACTCAATCCAATAGCCGTCTGGATCTTCGATATAAGAAAAGCGACCAGCTGCCTCACCCATGTCAAATGAATTGGCTGAGTCTACGGTAAAAGGCGCACCAAATTCATCGCAACGCGTTTTCAGCGCGTCCATACCTTGTACGTCAAAGCACAAATGAATAAAACCCCAATCGCCCCAGAATCGATTTTCAAAGATTGGCCTCGCAACATTTGGTGTCTGTAATTCTACGAGTTCGATTTCTGTAATCCCCAACAAGCCCGCAAAGTAACCCCTGCGCACATGAGGATGAGTCAATAATACTCGGCGAAACTCAGCTTCCCCTCTGGGCAGAAATTTGAATGCTTCATCCTGACCCTTTACATCAAAAACTATTTGCTCATAAGCAAGTAAATCGCGGTAAAACGCCATACTTTTTTCCATATTCGAAACACCAATAACTGCCCCAGCTACCCCTCCACACTTGGAAGGATGCTTGCTAGCAGAAAACCATGAAGCACCTTCAATGATTTGAAAATAATTGCCGTTTGGATCTTGAACATAGCAGGTCAGGCGTCCGGCAGGGTCTTTGAAAACATTACTCACTTTGGCACCAATTGACACCAAGTGCTTCTGGGTATACGCAACATCTGCAGACTTGATTTTACAAATATAGACGCCGAGGTCGCCTAATTGCACCTCAAAATTGGCTTTTTCCGTGTTGCGAGAGGTAAATTGCCAAATTTCAAAGCCACCTCCTCCGGCCATATTTAGTGCAAGCGTTGCAGTCCGATGATGCACTACATCTCCCGTATATCGGGTCATGAGTGGAGCGGGTGCAGCCTCTTCAAATATCTTGACATCTAGTCCAAAAGCCTTGCGATACCAAGCCCAAATTTCAGGGACATTTGGCACACCAATTCCCATTTGTTGTATTCCATTGAGGTGGTAATTTTGATTCATAAGTTAGCGTATTGCGCGATCGTTAAATAAAATGTAACCAAACCCGAGTTGAAACTGAAAGGGTTGGGCATATTTGGGTAAATAATTGAGGGTGGCTCTTACCGGGCCAATTGGGGAATGGTAGATAAAAGAACCAGACGCCAAAATGGTTCTGCCTTTCAATGGTTTGGCATAACTAAATGTACCATCTTGATTTTGTTGCAACTGAATAATCGGAAGAAAACCGTAGGTGTCTAAACGCAGATCTATGTGTTTATATGGACTCAATATAAGTTGTAAACCGCCACAAACAAACTGTGTAGACCGATAGGGTGCAATGAAATAAGTCTCTAGGTCTGGCAATACATTTAATCCAGGGAGTGCCAACATACTAGCGGTGTAATTAGCAAACAGCGATTGGCTATTCAGGACAGATTTCAAATGAAACCCAATACTCAGCATCCGCTTTTTTTCAAATGGGAAAGTCAATAATTCCATTTGCAAACTCAGCCATTCATGGTTTTTTTGCACTGTGTCGTTTGAGATAGAAGTAGAACCAGGAAAAGTCATTTCCTCTCCTAAAATATATTTTGCTCGAATTGAAATCAGAGTGCCTTCTGACGCAAATTGTTTTCGGTTTAAGGTATTTCTGGAGTATTCCAAAGAAAAACTCTCTCCATAAAATGTGGTATAATCTGCTGTATCTTCTTTGGTAAAGTAGGTGGTTTGATAATATTGATCATCTAAATAAAAATACCGCGCATTGGCTGTGAGCTTGCTATGCGAACCTAGTGGCAATTTGAATTGGACACCCGCATAACTTTCGTTTTGTATTAAATATGAAGGCTGAACGTCTTCGAAAAAAGTAGCAAAGCTCCGGAAGTAATCCCAGCGATTGAGCGTAAAATAAGCTGAAAAACTGATAGGTATTCTGCCAGGAAAAGTGAGCTCATATTGCGCTTTTCCTGAACCGTAGAATTTACCAAAATATGAATTGGCAGAAATAGTCTGCCCCACCCTTCCTAACCTGCGGTAAGCCAGTGAAAGATAACCAGTATTTATTGCTCGCGAAGAATACATGCCGCCAAAATCAACTTTAAAAGCATTGGACTTATAGACTTTTAATTTGAGTTGTAAAGTTTCGTTGTTGCGCAATTCATAGGTTGGATATACAAAACCTAAATACGGTGCCGCCAATGTTCTATAGTAGCGCTTCTCAATGATAGCACTATCCAGTATCAATTT
>JBIPMW010000391.1:0-4745 GCA_044376455.1 Crocinitomicaceae bacterium
CTCAATTTCCTTCTTTTGCTCTTCACTTAGTGGATCATGAACCCCAGAGGCAGGATTAACAATATCTTCTTTGACATAATATAACTTATCAATTTGATACACGAGATTGAAGAGTGGTCCATAGAATTCTTCAATCTGGCTTCTATAATGCTCCATTGTATGTTCAAGTCTCTTAGTATTGTCTTCTCTGATTTTAGTTAAGTAAAAGGTCAGTATTGAGCCTGCAAGTGCTAGTGTTCCAGCAATCAACGCAACAACAACTTCTGTCTTCATATTAAATAAACCTCGACATAATATTATCTTAAGACTAAAAGTCTTTCTAGTTAAGGAATCTAACAAAATAAAACTGCATAACTATATGTTATATGTAAACTTTCCACATATCACGCCAAATACACATTTTTTAAAAAATCTTTCCATATATTACTCTCCTATAGTGGGACTTAGACAAAAAACAAATCGATAAAAGCCTCAACTCCAATCCCCGCTTGGGATTTACTTCGAGAAGCCCAAAATCGCTGAAACCCAGATAGATCAAGGAAAATCATCAATCGAGGTTAACCCTTTGTCCCGTAATGGTTTGAGCCTTTTTTGCTGACCGAAAACGCCTAAGTCCCAATAGAGCGATCGCAAGAAGTTTTCCCTAATAAAATTACAAGTAGCCGTGTTATGCCGAATTATTATAGGCTTTCTTATGTTTTGAAAATCCCACAGGGTGGCTGATACAAAATTAAGTTATACTTCATCTTTATGAGAAACGATGCCATATTGGGAGCGAATTGGGGGGATTGATTACCATATTTAAGTTCATTTGTCAAGAAATTCGCTCATTTTTAGGTGCGGCATCGCACTTAAACCCACAGCTGCAATCAATCTGCATGGTGCGTTCCCCAAAATCGATCAGTGGAGGGGTAGAAGTTGCATTAAGGAACGCACCCTACTGGACTGTTTCAGCTAAAATAGGGCAATAGATTTCGGCTTGAAGTCTTAGATTATAGAATTTATAGCATTTTTCTAATATACCAAATTAGCTGAAACAATCCACTACGGCTACCAGATCGGCTGCTGGCCATTCCGCTGCCCTCCATTGCCAGTCCGAGTTGATGCGGTTGTTAGCGGTCTGATATCTTTTTTAAGATAAAAACTGTTTCGTAAAAGGAATCCAGAGACCTTGGCCTTGCATTCATATTTTTTTTATCAAGCTCTACATCAATTTTATCTTCAATTTTAAACCCTGATAACAGAGCAAGATCAGCAAATATTTTGTCACAATCAACTTTATATAGAACTTCTCTGCTACTAAATTTATAGAATATACTTTCTTTACCAATAACGAAAAAAGCCAACCCGTTGTTCATTAAAACTCTAAAGCTCTCTTTTAATGCTTTTTTTAATGCCATGTAGTAGGCAAGGACTGGCTTTGCTTTAATCTCTCTAAGAGGGTCGCTTAAAAGCCAATCGTGTAATTCATAAACGGCACTAGGTAAACTGTCGCCATTTTCAATTGACCATTTCATTGATCCAACAGAACTCGTTTCTGCTGCTTCAATTTCATCATCGGACATCAAGTTTAAAGCCAAGCAAGAAACAGCTTTACCCACTAGGTAATCCTCCCGGCCAGAAGACGCTGGCAAATAAGGTGGGGATGTAATAATGACACTAAAGCTATTGTCAGCAAAAGGGAGGCTAACTGCTGTCCCTTGGCGAACCGTCCCTTTACCGAGTGATATTTGATATGCCTCTATCAAGCTTTGTGCAGCATGGCAACTTCTTGTAAGTAATTTCAAATTAGATATAATTAAAGTGTCAAGCGATGTTTTCGCTATTTCAAGGGCAAATCTTCCCACACCAGTACCCATCATACGAATAACAAATTTTCTCGTTAGAGCGTCACTAAGACATATCCACAATAGTTGCCTTGTTTCGTTGTCTTTAATACCGCTTATTGCATTTTTCCATTTGGTTATAATCCGCTCATATTCAATTTGTTCATCAAGCGCACCCCATCTCTCAAATTTTTGAATAATCTTTCGTGGAAACTTATAACCTGCTTCGTAACTAGCTCCTTGAGTAGCATTTTGTATTAATTCATTTATGGAAGTATCTACTCTTTCAGGTGCAATCACAAGAGCGTTAAGTTTTGCTTCAGATATTGCGCAAGACAGCTTATCAATATCAACGCCAGCATAATCAATGCCAAGTAGTGCAGCCTCAACTAATGCTGTTCCACTACCAACAAATGGATCTAATAGTAATACTTTGTTGTTTTTATCTGTGGGCAGCTTTGGCAGGCATTCAACGAGAAAAGAGCGAATAAGGCGCGGGAAGAATTTTGCTTTGTATTTGTGGAGTGAATGAAGATGTTGAGTTGAAGTCCCTCCCGTTGTAGGTGCCTTAATTGTTTTATGCTTGATATCTTGGCTACCAGCAAGATAAGCAGTTAGACTCTGGATATCAGTTACCTTTGGTTCGGGGATTTTGTTTTGGCCAAGCAGTTCACCGCAAGCCATAAACGGCAACAAACAAATAAAATCCTTGCCGCCGCTCTTGACTTTATATGACCATCGTTCACTATTGCTTAAAGGTTTAACTTTTGTATTACATGGTTTTTCTAACCATATTTCTTGAATAAAGTTCAGTAATCGAACCAATTCATCATTTGACAAAGTAGTGTCACAAGCCAAAAACCCTATACAACCATTATTTCTAGTATGGAGACCTGCAAGGGAGTTAGATAACCCTGTTTTGGTTTCAACTTCTGCTGGGTTGCTAACGCGCTCAGTGTTTTTAAAGAATGACCTTACCTCGCGTTCGGCCAAATCAATATCGCCATCAAGCATGATGTTTGCCCGCAGCTTCAAATAATAAAATTGATTCGTCATTAGTTGTTTTCCAGTCCAAAAACTTCTTTGAGCCATTCATCCCTGAAATGGCTTTCGGTTAATGCAATAATTCCATCAAACAGGTTATACAATGGATGTTCTGGATTTAGGTCACCAGCTTTATGGGCTTTGCCTGTGGTGTCATGTGTCCAAATTAGATTTTTCAAAGATTCCAGATATTCTTCAAAATGTCTGGCTGCGTGAATGTTTGATATTATCCCAACCTTAAATTTCCATTTCGATGCAACAGGCTTTCCTTCGCTCCCGAGTTTTAAGACTTGGTAAATTCCCTTTTTTATGTCATCGGTTCTATCAACGCCCACTGAAGTTTTGCTGTCAGATACACTCTCGAACCCAGCACCATCCCCACCCTTAGATTTTGGCCACCAGTCAGTCCTTGGACTTGGCGAACCGCAAGCATTTGTGAGCCAGTAGATTGAATTTGTAAGTTTTGGATGATATTTATTCAATGCTTCATTCCAGAAACTATAATAGTTCTTCAAAAAACTAGCATCTTTTGCAAGCAATTCAATAACCGAAGGATAGCCCCAATATTTATCAGATAGATCTTCTCTATTACCAAAAGGATATTGGGATTCACACCAACTACCTTCAACGAGCTTGGGAACAAATAGATTGATTTGCTGGTTAAATATTGTATTGATTGTAAGATTACCATCATGTTCAGTAATTTCTTTTCCGCCATCATCTGTCAATTTGTCGCATGCCATTTGCAATGGCAAAGTCAACAGGGGAGATGCCTTAATCTCTCCAAATAGGAGACAATTTTTCTCTTCATTAACGATAACAACATCAACGGGTTCAGCACCTTTCAAAATTCTTTCAGATCTGCCTCTTTTTTTGAGCAATACATTCAAAAATGCTCTGAGTAGCCTAGAAGTAGATTTCCCAATGATGCCGCTTTCTGGTTTACTGGCTGGATGAAAGTAGAAAATGTTACCCAGCGCATGTCTTGGGCAACAGTTTGTAAAATGATAATAAAGGCTCGGTGTTGGAGTAGGGCAATAATACCAACCTTTATGCCCAACATAAGAATAATAATTGGCAGAAATAAGAAGGTCAAAGGTACTTGCCAGAAGTTTACCAAGCGGGATAAGAGTATCTCCTTTGTGTATTTTATAACATTCGTCAATAAGATTTGTGATCAGCTTAGACTCAAGCGGATTATTATGCTCTTTTTCTTCTTTTTCGGTGTTTGATTTTGATTTATTTAGAAGGTCTTCGATCCAATTATTATCAATCATGCTGAGTATCTTCTTTTATAGTGATTTTGCCCGCTAACTATGGATTATACGGAAACTTTCCGTATCTCACGCCAAATACGCATTTTTTCAGGAAACTTTCCGTATATTACTCTTAGAGCGATCGCAAGAAGTTTTCCCTAATAAAATTACAAGTAACCGTGTTATGTCGAATTATTATAGGCGTTCTCAGATGTTTTGAAAATCCCACAGGGTGGCTGATACAAAATTAAGTTATACTTCATCTTTATGAGAAACGATGCCATACTGGAATCTAATTTTGGGGGGATTGACCACGATATTTAACTTCATTTGTCAAGAAATTTGCTCATTTTTAGGTGCGCCATCGCACTTAAACCCACAGCTGCAATCAATCTGCATGGTGCGTTCCCCAAAATCGATCGCTGGAGCAGTAGGAGCTACATTAGGGAACGGACCCTAGGGAGATAGCGTACTGCTACGCAGTGCCTTCGCCATCGCACTATAGATTTAGCGGTTCCATTGAATGCTTTAGCCGGCGGTCGGGTGCAGTGATTTGTTAGACGCTCGCTTAATTGGCAACCTAACTAATCTATCTTTATGAGCCAGTTGCTTCTGCTTT
>JBIPMW010000159.1:0-4721 GCA_044376455.1 Crocinitomicaceae bacterium
TTTCTGATTGGGTTCCTTTTCCTGCCCCTGGAGGGCCAAATAGTACGATATTTAACATAACTAATTGATTAATTGATATATGGACTTAAGTTCTCGGCCTAGTTCTTTGTAATCAAGACCGTAACCTACAACAAACGCATCCGGAATTTCAAAACCAATAAAATCAGGTTTGTGTTTGCCTTTGTAGGCTTCTGGTTTCATTAAAAGTGCACAAATAGAAATCGATGCAGGTTGTTCTGAATCGAGCAATGTGAAAATTTTATCCATTGTCACGCCTGTATCTAGGATGTCTTCCAAAACAATGACGTGTCTACCTTTCAAACTTGTTTGCAATCCTATCAATTCGTCTACCCTACCTGTTGATTGGGTACCTTGATAAGAACTTACCTTTACAAAACTGATTTCAGGCTGGCAATTGACTTGTCTGATGAGATCGGCCGCAAACAGAAATGCGCCATTGAGCACCGCTAAAAATAAAGGATCTTTACCGGTAAACTGGGTATCGATTTCTTTTGCCAACGCAACAATTCGGGTTTGAATTTGCGCTTGATCTATGTAGGGGGCAAAAGAAAGCTCATGTATTTGAACCACTGCACTCATCTTGTTACAAAGGTACGATTTTAAACGTATCTTTGTGCCATGGCAAAAACTTGGTACGGAAGCGAGTACAAAATCGGCGTACTCGGAGGAGGACAACTCGGACGCATGCTGATTCAAGCAGCAAATAGTCTTGACATTCAATTACATATGCTAGACCCTGACTCCAAAGCTCCTTGCGCCCAAATTGCCCACTCCTTTTCAAATGGATCACTCCTTGACTACAATACGGTGTTTGAATTTGGTCAAAACAAAGATTTAATCACCGTCGAAATTGAAAATGTCAATACAGATGCGCTCAAAGATTTGGTACAAAAAGGCGTCAAGGTTTTTCCGCAACCGCACATTTTAGAACTCATTCGAGATAAAGGGCTCCAAAAGCAATTCTACCTCGATCACCAAATCCCTACAGCTCCTTTTATCTTTTGGGAACCTACTAGTCTTGAGGTACTTCCTTTTGATTTTCCGGTTGTTCACAAACTCAGAACGGGCGGCTACGATGGCAAAGGAGTCAATGTCATTCAAGATCAGCAAGCGCTGGAAAATAGCTTTAAAGATGCTAGTATCATCGAGACTTGCATTCCATTCGAAAAAGAACTTTCAGTCATTGTAGCAAGAAATAAAAATGGACAAACCAACTGTTTTCCATTAGTGGAATGCGAATTCAATCCGGAAGCCAATTTGGTAGAGTTCTTGTTTTCGCCTGCTGAAGTGCAAGCGGATATCGAAACAAAAGCACAAGCCATCGCCATCGAAATCATAGAAAAATTAGATATGGTTGGCTTATTAGCAGTCGAATTTTTCCTAACTAAAGATGGTCAACTTTTGGTCAATGAAATTGCACCAAGACCACACAACAGCGGACACCACACCATTGAAATTTGCCAAACCTCTCAGTTTGAACAACACCTAAGAGCTATTTTGAACCTACCCTTAGGCCCTACGAACCTCATTCAGGCAGGAGCTATGATCAACTTGGTGGGCGCCAAAAACCATGAAGGTCCTGTTTTTTATGCGGGGCTTGAAAACGTATTGTCAATAGCAGGTGTTCATCCACATTTGTATGCCAAGGCAACCACCAAACCCTTTCGAAAAATGGGACACATTACAATTACGGGTGCATCCATGAACGCTGTCCGGGAGAAAGCCCAATTGGTCAAACAAAGCATTCAAGTGCTTTCCAAATAGGTCATCAATCTTATCTGATGATCAATTTCTTTTGAATGCGTTGGCCATTGACTTCGAGTTCAACGACATACAAACCAGGTGCATAATTTGCCGTATTGATGCCAATTTCAAAATCTCCTTCTAAACTTCCGTACTGACGGCCCTGAAGGATACTTCCTTTAGCATCTAGCACTTTCAAACTTACTTGTGCTTTGCTCGGTATGTGTAAGGATACATTGGTGAAATCTGTAGCCGGGTTTGGTGCAACTGTCAAAAGCTGCTCCAAATTGAGGCCTGCTATTTCTTGAACACCTGCTACATAACCGTTTTGTACAGCGCCATCTATGGTGGTATAACCTGCATTATCAATTTTACCTTGAGGATCAATTAGCATCCCAACAATGTGCAATTGGGTTTCATCCCAAGTTGCAGGCAAAGTAAATGTAAAGTTTGCGGTAAACACTTCACCCACAGAAGTACTCGACGGAATCACGCCGGTTTGCCCTGTAAAACTTGGAGCAATTGCACGCGCAACGTGGTCATACACCATTTGAGCTGCAGGCACCGGACTAGGCAAAGCTTCAAAACCTCCCATAACTCCGTTGTTACCGCCAGCATAAGCGTTCGCCTGATTGTAACCAGCACCTGTACCTGTCACGTCGTCTTCAGTCAGAACACAAGCGACTTTATAAGATCCATTTGTAGCTTGTGCAATTGTAGTACTTACAGAAACATTGAGCTCACGCGTTGCGGCATCCCAGGTTGCACCATTGACAAGTACACCTTTAGGAGCAGTTTGTAAGCGTGTGAAGAAATCACTTCCCATTTGAGAAGGGTCTACATCAACCAGGCGGTCAACAAGTGCACTTGGGTAACCGCCAATCAGCGCGCCGATGCCAGTATCGTAGTCTGCGACAGTCATTGGGTCACCGTTGTGTACGGCAATCCCTGCCCAGTAACCAGCGTAATCATTTTGAAATTTATCCATGAAAACAGCACCTCTTGGACACCACTGACACCAAGTACCAGTTGCCTCCTCCCCTACGACGATTTTTCCTGCGGCAGGAACCACTGGATCCACGTTTTGAGTGAGGGTGTTATCATTGGCATTGTCATCGTTACCACCGTTGATATTGCTGAGGGTAACAACTGCATTTGACGCACCAGCTACCAATGTTAAACCAGGAATGGTCACGTTGTAACTTGCAATACTTGCCACATTGACACCCGTTACATTTTGCGTATAGTTTTGACCGTTATAATTGAGATTCACGTTAAATGCTGTTAAGGAATTTTGACCTGCATTTAGAATTGATACCACAGGGCTTACACTTTGACCAGCGATGAAACCTCCCATATCTAAGGAAGCTACCATGGCATTGAGCGCAGGAAGTGTGTAAGGTTGGTAATCAAAAGTGACATTGTCCATGAAAAATTGATCATTTTGTAAAGGATAAATGTCAGCAGAGGCGACAGCATTGACACCATTTACCCACGTGCCCACCAATTGATTGTTGATATATGCTTTCCAAACATGTAAAGTCAGATTGGCTTCAATCTTTAAATTAAACCAGGTGGCTTCGGGATAGGAACCCGTGCATAAATTAGAGCTGATGCCGTCGTCAATGGTGAGTGATCCAGCATCTAGGTATACATTTAAGGCCCAAATTGAACCGATGGTTTGTGAACCTTGAATGTTGTAATATGCACCTTTAGCTGTGTTCACATAGAAATCAGAACTTAGCGTAAAAATACCGTTGTTGTAGAGTTGACCAAAGTTTAAGACCACATCTTGTGGGCCACCATTAGCTGCAGTTGAAGCAAAATAAATTGCGTTTGGTGCACTTGCTGCGTTACTATTGGAAATGGTAACATCCGACGCATTTCCTTCCGTACCGGACCAAGTGGACCAAGACGTAGACTGCGGACCTAGATAGGAACCCGCTGCATAACTATCAAAATTATCCGTAAAGAGCTGCGCCGAGGCCAGTTGGGAACTAAGAATACCCGCAAGTAGTAAAATGCTTTTTTTCATCTTTTGGCTTGTTTAAGAGCCAAAATTTACATAAATGAAATTAATAAAACTAATTTATGTCTCAACTTTCGACAAAAAACTGAGGACCTCCGAAGCCCCCATGAGCCCAAAAAGAGCCGGCATGTAACTGACGGTGCCATAAAAACTCTTTTTGTAACGAGCACCATCTGTCATTTTCAAAGAATGTGCTTGTTGTATCTCTGTGGAAAACACAACCTTGACACCTCGGTACGATGCATTTTTACGCTTCATGCGTTTTTTAATGTGTGCCCCTAGTTTACAACCTGCCAACTGCTCCATATTGGCAACCTTCACCTGACTCGGATCGGTTTTACCACCCGCTCCCATGTGCGAAATGATTTTAATTTTCAGGCGTTTACAAGCTAAAATCCATTCGAGCTTTGGGGTGACAGAATCAATACAATCCATCACGTAATCTGGACGGTCCGTTTGCAGGATCACCCATACGCGCTCCGGGAGCACAAATTCTTCAATCACTTGAAGTTGACAAGCTGGGTTGATGTCAAGAATACGTTCTGCTAAGACTACCGCTTTGTTCTTACCTATGGTTGAGTCAAGGGCCGTGAGCTGTCTGTTTTTATTCGTAGGGTCAAAAGCATCGCCGTCAATGATGGTCATTTTGCCAACACCCGCTCTGGCAATAAATTCTGCGGCATAGGAGCCAATACCACCCAAACCAACAATCATCACGTGTGCAGACTTGAGTTGATCCATGCTATGCGCACTCAAGAGCAACTCTGTTCTTTCTAACCAGTTTGTCATTTTTCAATTTTTCGAGGCAAAATTACTATATTCGGCAGGTAAACTAAAATTGCAATATGGAAAATACAAAGAAGAATGGTCACCCAACAGGGCTGTGGTATTTGTTCGGGACTGAAATGTGGGAAAGATTTGGATATTA
>JBIPMW010000346.1:0-4709 GCA_044376455.1 Crocinitomicaceae bacterium
AAGATTACACCAAAAGGAATCTTTCCAAAAATTTATCAATTGTATATTTTTTTCAGCTATTAATTTTCGCCAAAGACGAAAATTCTCAAAAAAATTATACCATCCAAAAGGAACATCTTCTCTAAGGGTAGTCCAAATAATAGGTAAATAGCTGTCGATAGGTTTATGAAGTTTGTTACAAACATAAACATAAAAACCAAAAGACAAAGTGTAAAACAACCCTTTGATGATTAACATAAATCCCCACACAGAAATTAAAAACAAATTCAAGATTAAGGTTATCGGTTTTATTTTCATTTTTGGCCTTCAATAGATTTTAAAGTTATTACTATATTACTTTACCACAATTAAAGTTATTTGTCTATAACTTTGATAAGAAAATAAATTAAATTTACTTTTTCCGATGTCAGTGTTTTGATTTTCATTAAGATTTCTACTAATTTATCCTTAAGTTCTTTTTTAGTGGGTTTTGTGTTAGTTGGTTTGTAAATGAAAGTTTTAGCACTTCCATCTTGTTCTATTTTAGTTAAAGTGTATTTTCCATTGTTTTATAATTTAATTTCGTCATCTCCATTCAAAAATCCCGATATATCAAAATGATACTCACTATCAGTATTTTGAGGAACTACTATTCCTCCAAATTCTAAGAGTTTATTGTCAAGGAATTGCTTGGATTGTTTTAAAGAGATGTAATTCTCTATGGCAAATTCTTTAGCACTAATCGGTTTTTTGTACCGATATTTGAAGTCTGTATCAAGTTTTTTGTTTCGAGTGTCAGACCACGAGAAATAGTTTATTGTTACTCCTGTCAAGAAACCAAGTAATAAAGTTGATACTCCGAAAGCAAAAATTAAAATTTGATAAGTTTCATTGATCATAGTGCCTTTTTTTAGGTGTAGGTTTATCTTAATATATCTAGCCCTCGATTTCTGATTCTTTGAGCAAAGTCTTTATTAAATACTTTTGATTTTTTAATCACAGTAATCTGATTGCTTGGCCAGTATTCTAGCAGAAAATCAACGAGTTCTATTGAAGTTGTGTGTATTCTAGCTTTTTTGCTGCATCCTTTTAGTAATTGGTAAAAAAGAAATAGTCCACTAAGCAGGTCTTTTTCAATTACCCAAAATACCAATCTAATTAATGTATTGCTAAGTCGCCAGTGTTTTAGAAGTTGGCATAGTTTTGTTTCCTCTAATTGCCAGTAACTGAAAAAATCCAAAACATTAGAGATTACTGGGTAGTCGCTTCTACTTACGAAGTCAGATACTAGAGCATCGATTGCTTCTAGAGATTGACACATCCCGATAGATGCAATCGATAATCCCTCTAATTTATATCCTGAAATAATTTGTAGCATGGTTTTAAAGTTTTGTTTTGTTTTGTTTTCTTGCCTTAGTTTGCCTTGCCTTGTAATCGTTTCAATCTCTAATAAGGCTTAAGCTTAATTGTTTCAGTCGGGCCGGGAGATAGCCTTTTGTTTCGATCAAGTTTCAATCCTTAGTTAGGCTAACCATGTTCTCAAGAGAAATCCTAGCAATAAAGTTGGTATTGCAATAAGATAAATTTCGTGATTCATTATTTATTCTTTATAATTATTAATAGTTTCCCAGAAATAAATTACTAGCAGAGATTTATTTCTTTTAAGTATTAGCTCTTGCCAAAAACGAAAACTTTCAAAAAAATTATACCATCCAAAAGGAACATCAACAAAAATACTATCTAAAATGATAAGTAGATACCTCTCGACAAAATTGCGTATTGTTAAGATTAAGATTAAAAAACGTGGTTTTATTTCCATTTCTTTTAGTTCCGCTTTGGTTAATTTTTTCCTTAAAAATTGACTAATCTTTTTATCTAGTTGTGTTTGATTCATTGTTTTTTTTCGGGTTTAATATTTAGTTTAATCTTAATAAAGTTTAAGCTTAATTGTTTCAAAAGGAGATTAAAAATGTATAACGATTATACCAATGTTTCAATCCCTAATAAGGCTTAAGGTTAATTGCTTCCGATGCTGTGGCCTATGTAGAGGCTGCCGGTGAGGACTGTTTCAATCCCTAATAAGGCTTAAGGTTAATTGCTTTAATATCTCCCTTTAACTCAGACTGACCGATTTCTGTTTCAATCCCTAATAAAGCTTAAAGTTAATTGCTTTTCATCATAGATCAGCAAGGTATTCAGGGAACTATGTTTCAATCCCTAATAAGGCTTAAGCTTAATTGCTTCATCCCCCCGTACCCGTGCGGCCTCTACACAATACCAATGTTTCAATCCCTAATAAGGCTTAAGGTTAATTGCTTCTGACACAGAACCGAGTGAGGCTGTGGACATAGAGGTTTCAATCCCTAATAAGGCTTAAGCTTAATTGCTTCGCTCTCGCTATGCAGTTAGATAGTCAACAGGATAGTTTCAATCCCTAATAAGGCTTAAGCTTAATTGCTTCCCCCCTTATAGCGAGAGACTAGGGCATAAGCCCCATGGCGATCGAGCGTTAGAGTTTCAATCCCTAATAAGGCTTAAGGTTAATTGCTTCCCATCTTCCTTTAGCCTTTGATATAAAAGGGTTTCGGGTAAGGATTGCGCCCCATTCGCTAAAATTCAGTTTTCAAGGTTCTGCTCATTCCAAAAAATCAGGCTAGTAAATCCCAGATTGTAAGCTGGTCGGGGTTTTCGGGGATTGCGCCCCGTGATTTTTTAGAATTTCGCTTAGATGCCTTATTGGGTAAGGCTTCCAGGTTATTTATGCCGTGGCTATCCTCGCACGGCTGAGGTGGGGCGGAAGAAAAAATAAGGGATTGCGAGTCATTCTCGGACTGAGTGGGAGTGCGATTCCCTTCCTGCTTTATCTGCTTACTAATCGAGTGTTCGGCATTCTCTATTGGCGCGTCCCCAATAGACTCTTGATTTGCATCAAGATCAGGCGTGAATTTCCCTGCTAAACCAGGGTATTTTCCAATCATAGAGACAGGAAACTTGATTAAAGAGCTAATCGCTCTTAAAAACTCATCTCGTAAGCCACGGATCAGAATATTTGCGGCGGCATTCTGATCGGCGTGGGCTTCATAGCCACAGCTAACACATCTAAACTTTGATTGACTAACGCGGTTAGCTTTATCAATATTACCACAATTGAAGCAAGTTTGTGAAGTATGTTTAGGATTAACTCGGATCACTTTTCTGCCACGTTCGTTAGCTTTATTTTCGATAAATGTACGAAGTTGTCCAATAGCATTATCAAGTAATGCCTTATTTAATCCGGACTTTCTTTTTTTGCCATTTTGTTTATAGCCATCACCGTCTTCTCTTTCTTTAGGTTTTGCGGCGGCTGTCATGTTTTTTAGTTTTAAATCTTCTAAAATAACTGATTGATATTCGCTGGTTATTTTATGGGCTAATTGAGCATTTCTCCCTTTTCGCTGACGAGCTATTTTCTCATGAACACGGGCAAGTTTAGCGTAGGTTTTACGCTGATTATTAGAGTTATCTTTTTGCCTAGAAGCTTGACGCTGTAGTCGGTTAAGTCGCTTTTTCTGAATTTTTGCGTAGCGTTTAGCTTCTGATTGTCTCCCTAAGTCATCGGTAAATATTGCCACAGCACCCATATCTAAACCAACACATTTATCAGATTCTTTATAGATCATGTCGTCGGTTTCAACGGTTAACTGTAGATAATATCCCGTCGCTTTACGAGTAATTTTAGCCATTCGGGGAGCTTTCCCTTGTAGTCGGTCAATCCCCCGTACTTTCAGTAATCCTATCTTTGAAGAAACAATAACCCCATTAGATTCAATCTTTATAGTTTCAGGTTGACCGTTAACAAGAGTCTCTACCTTATCCCGTCTTCTTTTAAACTTAGGAATCCCACGGATACCTTTTTTAGCGGCATCATAAGCAGGTTTAATCACACTTCTAAAAAAGCCTTTTTTAAACTCTGTTTCAATTTCACCGATAAATTTTGCTGTATCTTCTCGAAAGTAAAAAGCAAGTTTCTCCCTATTGAGATAATTAATAGCATCCTTGTCAATATTTTCGGCATTCTTGAAACGACGGATAGGAATAGCATATAAGGGAGTATATTCTTTTCTGTTGCTTGTCTTTTTAAAATAGGCAATTTTACAGCAAGGATTGCCAATTAAAAGTTCTTTTTCTTTATCTTTAAGGGCTTTAAACTCTTTTTCGTCATAATCCCCAGAATAACTTAACTCCCATATTTCAGGGCTAAACTCATCAAATTTATGTTTTTTGCGATAATATCTTTGCTTTGATTCTTCCTTAAGTGCGATCGAAAGATTCCAGAGTAACTTACACGCCGCTAAAGAACGATCAATCTCTGTGATTTGTTCTTTAGTAGGATGTATCTTAAATTCCAAGACTTCCATAGAAGATTTTTCTTCTTTTTTCTTAGGAGTCTTTTTTACGATACTAAACCCTAGATGCCCATCTTTAGAACTAGGCGTTTTTTGAATTTGATACTCATCTACTTTACGCTTAACTTTACTTTCTTTGGCTTTCATAGATCGACCTTCTTTCATTTTTATTTAAATCTACCATAACCCTGCTAGAAATGTCAAGTAAGAAGTCTAAAGATTTTTAATGTCAAATAATGGGATACCAGTTCCCACATCAGATATAGCCCAACCTATAAAAGTTAAAGGCAGTAGTATCAATATGAAGGGGAAACCCTATAGCTTCCCAATAGTATAATAGTCTTG
>JBIPMW010000160.1:0-4690 GCA_044376455.1 Crocinitomicaceae bacterium
CACCTTGGTAACCTTCATCGAGCACTTTCGCTAAAAATGATTTGGCTGATAGTGCTTCACAGCCCCAATAGGTACAAATAAACTTTGGCTGCATCGGCTATTTTTCAAAGATGACAGGATTCAACGGCGTATCGATGATTTGACCGATTGCTGCGCCCGGGCACCAAGTATGCCAGTCATTGATTTGGTTTTTATTGTCTGGATTTTTGAGTGTCATGTCACGGTCCATGTAAATGATGGTCATGACCTTGCGCATTACTTGTGTTTTGTTTTCGCCAGCACGGTGAAAAATCCAGCCCGAATGAAAACTGATTTCTCCGACATCAAAGGGCTCAATGACATGTTCAAAGTCCGTGACGCGCAGGGTGTTCTGGATAGTAGCCTCACTTTCATCGCCAATTTCTAATTCGCGGCCTTCGACAATTACATGGCTCCCTGCACTGAACTCTAATGGTCCCATTTCTAATGGTGTTGCTTGAAGTGGAATCCATGCCGTGATGGTTTTGTCTGTAGACAGCGGCCAGTAATATTGGTCAGCATGCCACGGCGTGATACCGCCTCCGCCTTCCTTAAACAAGGCTTGATCATGATACAAACGCACACCATTTACTTGCATTAAATCTGTTGCTATTTGCGCTATGCGTTTACTGAAAACCAGTTCTTTCACTATTGCGTTTTCACACCAAAGATTAAATAATTGTAAAAACGCCTTCCCATAGGTATTGCGTTCTTCTAGAGCGAGCTGCTCTTTATTCATCAGCTCAACTTGCTTGGAAATAGCCTCATTGAAAAAATCTAGCGTCTGGATATCTAAAACCTCTTTTAGTTTAATGAATTGATTTTTAACATAAAAATCGATTTGCTCATTGTTTAATTTATAAGGGATAGCTAATTTTTCTCTAATCGATTCAGGTAAAAAATTCATGGCATGCGATTTTACGAATGAAAGTCAAAAATAAGGATTCGCTGCGCAGCATATTAATAGGATTTTAGTCAATTATAATACTATATTGAATAATACTTACCTTTATCTTATCAATTTAGTTTATACAATGCTATGAAAGCATTTTTAGAAGATATCCCAGCTAAAAAAGGAACAGCCAGTATTTACAGGACTCGGATAACAGTTCCGGGCTTTGAATTCAAGTGGCACTATCATCCTGAATACGAATTGACCTACATTCTAAGTGGAAGTGGTTACCGTGTTGTCGGCAACTCACATGAGCCTTTTACTAGCGGTGATTTGGTATTATTGGGAAGTAATCTCCCACATACCTGGTGGGGCAAAAATGAAGATGGCAGCCCGTCGGAAGCAATCGTGATTCAATTTTCAAGCGAATTTATGGAGCCGTTTTTAAAGCTAAATGAAGGACAAGACCTCAAGAAGCTACTCGAGAAATCTGCCAACGGGATTCGATTTGAGCCGGATACTTCACTTGTTGAAAAACTGGGTGTTATCGGTGATACGACAGCACTAAACAGTATTCTTACCTTATTATCCATACTGCAAGACCTGACAAAAATAAAGACCACGATCATATGTCCAAATTATTATCGTCATGTAGTCTCTAAGAAGTTTGAAACGCGCATTAATAAGGTTTGTACGTATATCCAAAATCATTTTTCCGAACCACTCTCACTCAAGGAAGTTGCCGACTTGGTATGCATGACGCAAAGCAATTTTTGTAAATTCTTCAAAAAAGCGACCAGCACTACTTTTTCAGATTACCTCAACGACTTACGCATCAATGAGGCCTGCCATTTATTGATTTATTCTGAAGATAACATCAGTAAAATCGCAGAAGATTGTGGCTTTGAATCTTTGAGTTATTTCAATAGAGTTTTCCTAAAGAAAAAGCATGTAAAGCCCTCCTTATTTCGAAAAAATGCGAATGCTACACATTAAGCCTTCGGCTCCTCTATTTTGCCGTCGGCATGCTTGGCAAAGCGCCCGAGTTTAGAGTCATGGACTTGGTCGTAGCGCTCCCAGGGCCAGCCGCCAAACTGGGTTTGCTGGTAATCTTGAAATGCTTGGTAAATTTCTTCGCGGGTATTCATTACAAAAGGACCGTGTTGAACAACAGGCTCCGAAATCGGGCGACCTTGCAAGACCAATACTTTTGAGCTTTGGTTTCCATTGACCAATTGAATGCCTTGACTTGCGTCTACATCTGCAGCGTGGTAAGGATCCAAAATTTGTTGCGCAATTTGTAATCCTTCGCCTTCGTAATAATAAATACTGCGATTGATGCCTTGGCCTGCCGCGGGTAATTGAAAGCTAGCACCTGGCTCTAAATGAATATTGTAAATGGCCACATGGTTATTGGCATCTGCTGCCCAAGAATTGGGCGGTGTATTTGCTGACTTATATTGCCCTAAACTGCCGACCAATACTTCAATATGTGCACTTGCACCATTCGCAGTTTCAGAGAATTTTGGAACGGTCTCTGACCAGAGCATTTTAAAATGGGGTTCTACCATTTTACTGCGCTTGGGTAAATTGAGCCAAATTTGAAACAATTCAAGCGGATTTTCAGCATGTTGATTGAGTAAAGGAAACATTTCAGCATGTTGTACGCCTTTACCGGCAGTCATCCATTGTACGTCCCCATTACCATATCGACCTGCTGCTCCGAGACTGTCTGCGTGGTCAACCAAACCTTTTCTGACTACCGTGATGGTCTCGAAACCACGGTGTGGATGCCCAGGAAAACCTGGGACGGTTGAGCCATGATACATGCGGAAACCATCTTTTACAATGAAGTCTTGCCCCATATGACGGCCTTCAAAATGTTTGGGGTCTGGACCTAATTGCGCATTGCCTTTTGGAAAATAATCTTCGTGGTGCACGCAAAATAAAAATGGATCTTGTGTTTCCCATTGGAAGCCCAGAGGCCTGATTTTTTGTATGAGCGTTGCGTTCATGGAACTTTGTTGATTTTTAGATAAAAAACTAAAGGGTTGTATCAATATGGCACCCAAACCAAGTCCCATACGAGACAAAAAGGAACGGCGTTCTAATGGATTCGACATAGCAAAAGTTTCTTGCTAAAATAATGCATTTACCCTTTTCTAGGACTTGATTTACATCAAGAATTTAATCTTGTTCTAGCTTGAAGGCTGAAGTCTGGTGAAATTTGAGATCTGGGTAATCTTGCTCGGCCATTTGAAGTAAGAAAGGTGTCTCGGCTAAGAATACTAAATTCTCATCTTTATCAAGCGCAAGATAAGACCCTTTGGCGCGCTTGAAAGAAGCCAATTGCTCGTCGTTGTTGGTGGTTATCCAGCACGCCTTATAATAGTTTCTGGGTACAAATCGGCAATTGGCGCCGTATTCATTAATGAGGCGGTAATTGATGACCTCAAATTGAAGCTGCCCCACAGTACCGACAATTTTGCGGTTACCGGGCTGTTGAATAAAGAGCTGTGCGACTCCTTCATCGATGAGCTGCCTGATTCCTTTATCGAGTTGTTTTGACTTGAGCGGATCAAGATTTTCGAGCTCTTGAAAAATTTCAGGAGAAAAAGATGGAATGCCTTTAAAGAGCATTTTCTCACCGGTGGTCAGGGTATCTCCAATTTTAAAGCTTCCTGTGTCATACAAACCAATGACATCGCCTGGATAGGCATCGTCGATGACGCTTTTGTCCTGGGCCATGAAAGAAGTTGGATTCGGGAATTTCATGTCTTTGTTCAAGCGAACATGATGATAGAATTTGTTGCGCTCAAAACGACCGGAAACGATTCTCAAGAAGGCAATTCTATCGCGGTGTTTTGGATCCAGGTTGGCATGGATTTTAAAAACAAACCCACTGAAACGTTCATCTGAAGGCTCCACCGTTCGGGTGTCTGACTCCCTTCCACGAGGAGAAGGAGATATTTCACAAAATGTATCTAGCAATTCCTTGACCCCAAAATTATTGACTGCCGATCCAAAAAAAACGGGTGCTACCTCACCAGCTAAATAACGTTCGCGGTCAAAAGGATCATAGACACCCTCTACCATATCAATTTCTTCACGAAGCTCATTTGCAGGGGCTTCACCGATAATTTGGTCAAGTGAAGGATCTGTTAGATCGGCAATAGAAACGACGTCTTCTGCAATCTTGGTTTTGTTAGCTGAAAAAAGGTTGAGCCCTTTTTGATAGATATTGTAGACTCCTTGAAAGCGATCCCCCATGCCAATTGGCCAAGTGAGCGGACGCACTTTGATATTGAGCTTGGACTCAAGTTCATCTAGCAAATCAAACGCTTCCTTCCCATCACGGTCCATTTTGTTGACAAAGATGATCACGGGTGTATTGCGCATGCGACAAACCTCCATGAGTCGCTCCGTTTGTGCCTCGACCCCATTTGCGCAGTCAATGACAAGAATGACGCTATCAACAGCGGTAAGTGTTCTAAAGGTATCCTCGGCGAAGTCTTTGTGACCCGGAGTATCTAGAATATTAATTTGTTTGCCATTATAGCCAAATGCCATCACCGAAGTTGCAACGGAGATCCCACGTTGTTTCTCAATGTCCATGAAATCCGAGGTGGCAGATTTTTTAATCTTATTATTCTTAACTGCACCAGCCGTCTGAATTGCCCCACCAAAGAGCAATAACTTCTCAGTGAGGGTAGTTTTTCCTGCATCGGGATGCGAGATAATCCCGAAGGTTCGGCGTTTTTCAGTTGCTTCTAGATTTTT
>JBIPMW010000276.1:0-4658 GCA_044376455.1 Crocinitomicaceae bacterium
CTCGATACACCCAAAAAAGTCGTTGTCCTGGACTGCGACAACACCCTCTGGCGTGGAGTCGTTGGAGAACTAGGGGTCGAAGGAATCGGCTTTGATCCAGCGCATCATCGACTCCAAGAAAAACTAGTCGAGCTAGCCCAAAGCGGAATGCTGCTGTGCCTCTGTAGCAAGAATGAACCCGAAGACGTTTGGGAGGTTTTCGACAAACGAAAGGATTTTGGGCTCCGACGCGATCAAATCGTCGCATCGAAAATCAACTGGATGCCCAAAGGGCAAAACATTCAAGAGTTGGCCCGATCCCTCAATCTCGGACTCGATAGCTTCATCTTCCTCGATGACAATCCAGTCGAATGCGCCGAGGTTCGCGCTACTTGCCCGAGCGTACTTACCCTTCAGTGGCACCAAGAGAACCATCGGGCCATGCAACTGCTCGATCATCTCTGGGAACTCGATGTCCACGCGACGACCAACGAAGACCGTGAGCGGACAAAAATGTACCGCGAGGAGTTTCAGCGTCAGGAAGTCCAAGCCAATGCGGCGAACTTCCAAGCATTTATCGATTCACTGGAGTTGAAAGTGGTCTTCAATGATGTCACCCCTGAGAATCTCCAAAGAGCTTCCCAGTTAACACTGCGAACCAACCAATTCAATTTCACGACCATCCGCCGTAACGAATCGGAAATTCTTGAACTGCTCAAGGACCCAACTGTCGATATAAGTATAGTCCAGGTCCAAGATCGATTCGGAGATTACGGCATCGTCGGTCTCTTTATCGCAAAAGCACTCTCTTCTGGGTACTGCGTCGATACTTTCCTCCTCAGTTGCCGTGTTCTAGGACGAGGTGTGGAACATCGAATGGCCTCGCACATCGCGACGATCGCGGAACAACGTGGGCTGAGCGATGTTATTTGGATCTACAAACCAAGTGAAAAAAATGCACCCGCGCGAATGTTCCTAGAGAAAATCGCAGAACAAATCCAGGTAGATCCGAAAGGGACCGAAGTTCCCATCGCCGTGGCGAGCCTCAAGAATCTTCAATTCCAAGCCGACCACGATTCCCAAGTGGTCGATGCCCCCTCTTCGCAGGATGTACAACCCAAGAAAGAATCGCAAAGCACCAAAAAGCGATCGGTAAGGGTCCGCGAAGAGCAAATCCGAAAAAGCGTTGAGGAACTCGCAACTTGGAATACGATATCCAAATCGTTTCGACGCGGTTTTCAGACCAGCAACTCAAATCCTCTTTCCCACCTTGACGTCGAGAGCCATGTGCTCGAAACCTTTTCCAGCGTACTGGGAATCGAAACCGAAAAAGTCAAAAGCGTCGATCGGCTCGATGCTCTTGGGTGCGACTCGCTTCAAATCGTCGGAATCACCGTCTCGCTGACCAAGATTTTCACCGATCTGCCACCGACGTTGCTTTTCGAATACCGGAGCGTCTCGGAAATCATTGAGCAAATCAAAAGGATTTCGACTCCATCCTCTGGACATGCCTCGCCCGCTACTTCGGGCGCATCGGTAACTCTAGGTAGAAACCAATCCCAAACCTCCCCGATCGATCATCAGATCGCAATCGTTGGAATAGGAATCCAGTGCGCAGCGGGGAACGACCCGAGTTCTTTTTGGAATGCTTTAATCAACCAAAAATCGATGGTCGTCCCTCTGCCAACGCATCGAGACGGTTACGTCGGCGAAACCGAATTTCAGCACCCCTATTTTGCGTCATTGATGCCAGAGGTGACCGGGTTTGATCCTGAATTCTTCGGTATCTCCCCACGCGAAGCCCAATACATGGATCCGCAAATGCGGATGGTGCTACAAAGCTCATGGCATGCTCTGGAAGATGCAGGCTCCTTCGGTGCATCGTACGATCGATCCATGGGGATATTCATAGGAGTCATGTACCAATGTTACGGCCGTCTGGCAAACGTCATCGCCACGAGCAATGCCAGTGTTTACCGATGCTGGGAAGGCTTTGGGGTTGCCAATAGGCTTTCCCAAGTCCTAGGAGTTTCAGGTCCTAGCCTTGCGATCGACACGGCTTGCTCCTCATCTGCAACAGCACTTCATTATGCAGTTCAATCGCTCCGCAATGGCGAGTGTCAAAGCGCTGTCGTCAGCGGAGTGAACCTGATTCTCGATCCCGCTCGAATCGCACAATTAGATAACTTGGGAATCCTGACACGCTCAGGAAAATGTGTACCCTTTGGGGATCAAGCCGATGGAACCGTCATCGGAGAGGGAGCCGTCGCGATCGTGATCAAGCGACTATCCGATGCGATGCGCGATTCGCAGCGTGTCTATGCAATCATCAAAGGAACGGGTCTGAGTGTCGGAGCCGGGAGCGTCGGATTCACCGCACCGAATCCCGTCGCACAGTCCCTTGCGATCCGGTCCGCACTTGCCGATGCCCAGGTCGACCCTCGCACGATCGGATACGTAGAAACCCATGGGACCGGGACACAACTTGGTGATCCCATCGAAGTCCGAGGCCTGGAAATGGCCTACTGCGACCAAACCCTCTGGGACCAGGACCTCGAGTGCCAAGCCCATACAGGGATCGGCTCGATCAAGCCCAACATCGGACATCTCGAAGCCGGTGCAGGACTCGTAGGAGTGGTTAAGGCAGCCCTCCAACTCCATCACAAGACACTCCTGCCGAGCATCACCTCGGATCGCCCCAACCCCCAAATCCCATTCGAAAAACTCCCCTTTAAAATCCAGCGTACAACCCAAACTTGGGAACCCCTTGAAGTATTCCGAAAAAGCGTGCAAACCTCTGAAACCCTGCCGCGAAGAGCCGCAGTCAACTCCTTCGGCGTCGGTGGCTCAAACGCTCACATCGTTCTCCAAGAGGCTCCTACGCTCGCACCCCCCTCCCCAGGGATGGATCGCTCCTCCCACCTGCTAACCCTTCAAGCAACAAGTCTAGATGGACTCAAACTCCAAGCCAGCCGTTGGTCGAAGTTCCTAAAAGTACAGAACCAACCGTCGATCGGAAATGCGATCTATTCCAACATCGATGGACGTCAAAGTTTTGATTTCCGCGCCGCCTTACTGGTCGATGACCTTCATGCCGCTTCGAACAATCTCGATCGCTGGAGTGCGGGAGCCAACGACCCGAGCGAATCCACCCCAGAACTTGGTGATTTGCTTTGGGGCAATACACTCTGGAAAAAATCCAATCGCATCGCTTATCTTTTTACAGGCCAAGGCGCCCAGTATCCCGGTATGCTCGAGCGGCTTTATCAGGAAAACCCAATCTTCAAGAATGCCATCGATCAATGCGCCAAACTGATCGACCCACTGCTCGAAGTGCCGATACGACATATCCTCTTCGGGCAGAATTCTGACCCCAATCCATCGATTCATCAAACGCGCTATACCCAACCAGCAATGTTTGTGATTCAGTACGGTCTGTTCAAACTTTGGGAGTCCTACGGAATTAAGCCCGATGTCGTACTTGGACATAGCATTGGAGAAATCGCTGCCTACTGCACAACCGGAGGGTGCTCTCTTGCCGATGCTCTTCGATTGGTCAGTGCTCGTGGCGAATTGATGCAACGCTTGGACTCAGGCGGTGGGATGACCTCGGTTTCGGCTTCGGCTCAGGCAGTCGAAACGCTCCTAGCCCAATGCGGTGCTGATCTGTCGATCGCTGCGTATAACGGTCCGAATCAGACGGTGGTCTCTGGTTCGCTTGCGCAAATCGCCCGATTCGCCGAACAAGCTCTTTCTGTCGGGATCAAAACTCAAGCATTAAAGGTTTCTCACGCTTTCCATTCGAAACTCATGGAGCCAATGCTCGATGAATTTCGTTCGGTTGTCTCCAAACTAGGGCTCGGGATCCCAAGCATCGAATTGATTTCCACGGTGACCGCAAAGCCCGTTGCAATCGAACTCGCCGAGGCGGAGTACTGGGTCGACCAAGTTCGTCAGCCCGTGCGATTCATGCAAGCGATGGAAACCCTGTCGAGTAAAGAGGTTTCTCACTGCGTTGAGATCGGTCCACATCCGGTCCTCGTTACGATGGCTCAGACGATGGAACTGGAGCACTTTCATGAGACAACTCGGTGGTTACCGAGCGCTCGCCGGGGAGAAAAAGACTGGCCGGTCTTTCTCAAAAGCATTGGGCAATTCTACGTCGATGGATATCGAGTCGATTGGAAGACGGCCGAGGCACCCTATGCGAGGCAAAGGGTGAATGTTCCAGGCTATGAATTCTCCAATCGCCGGATTTGGCTCGACGAAATCAATTCGCTGGTAGCCAACCAAAATACCGCCGAGCATTCTAAACCAGAGTCCATCGACCAAAATTCCCCGGAACGACTTCTTTACCAACTCGGCTGGATACGCTCAGCAAGCTCAGAGGAAACGTTGGCAAATCCAGTCAGTTCTATCGGCTCGGACAAGCCCTGGCTGGTTCTCTCGGTGGGCGATGCTGCACTCGCAGCGGATCTTGAGAAACAACTTCAAAGCCACGCATACCAAGTACGCTTGGCCCATTGGAACCCCGAGAAAAGGGACTGGAATCTCCAGCCTAGCGATCTGATGGGGGTCGAACGGATCGTCCTGGCTGCGGGAGATGCATCTCGGAGTTTAGAATGCCAAAACGATGTCCAATCGCTCTGCGATTCGCAAATTGAGGCCTTTTCTCAAGC
>JBIPMW010000260.1:0-4657 GCA_044376455.1 Crocinitomicaceae bacterium
CTGTGGTCGCACTTAAGGCTAAATTTGTCGGAGCTTGATTACCGGGAGTTTCAGTATCAGTATCAGTATTAGTAATGATTCCCACAACTGCGTCAGTCGTACCTACTGTATAACCCGTCCCAGAAGCAAGGTTTAAAGTTACGGTTTCATCATCTTCAACATTTGTATCAGCAGTGGGGTCAATTGTGACAGTCGCAGTTGATGAATCAGCAGCGAAAGTAACTGTTCCTGTTGTACTTGCAAAACTTGCTGCACCAGTTTGAGTGTAATCTGTATTAAAGGTAGCTGTCCCCCCGACTGTATAATTGACGGTCAAAGCATCAGTTGTTGCTCCGGTGCGAGTGAAGGTATAGACGAAGTTAGTTGTCCCATCTTCAGTAACACTTCCAGGAGAGACAGCTAAGGTGACAATTGTGGTAACTTCGTCGATCACTTCTAAGATTTTGGGAACAATTTCTCCCGCGTCCGCTGCGGTAAAAGCTTTACCGCCCGTTTCGGTGGCAAGACTGTTAAAATCAGTGGCTGTTGTCGGATCATTACCGATCAAGATCGTGAAGATTTGAACAGGAAAAGTTTCCTCAGTTCCTTCTGCGTCCACTGTTGAGACAGAAAATCTCGTTGCGGTGAGACCTGTGGTAACGCTACTGGTTTCGATGTCACCGACGATAGACATTGACCTGAGCGTGCTGGGAATTGAGACACCAATATTGGCAGCAAGCTCCAGCACCTGAGCGCGAAGCTCAGTATCCTTGGGTGGTGCATCGCCGAACAGGATGATCGAACGGGAAATAGCCTCTTTGTTCCATTCGCCAGCACCACCAGACAAGGCACGGAGCAATCCCGAGTTGACTAATTCAGGAAAGTCACCGCCGCCACCCACTGAAATGCTATTAATGGCATTGATGGCCGCTGTCTTTCTGTCATCTATCTTCGGTTGGTCAGTAAAATTCAGAAAAGTGTTTGTCCCCGGATCGTTATAACCTACTACGGCGATCCGAGAATCTAAAAAGCCGCCTTCACCGTCAAAAATTGCGTTGATAATCTGGCTGGAGCTCGACTTAACCGCATCGATGTCGTCGAACATACTCCCGGTCGTGTCGATCACGAAGGCGATATCCTGTCCGGGCCCGAGATTGATCGATTTATTGGAAAAGACCGCGACCTCAACACCTTTAAGGATGTCAGTACCGTCGCGGCCGCTTACCTTGTCCCGGATTCGGACGGTATCGTCGGGGAGAAACTCAACATCGTAGTCAGCCAAAGCACCCCTATATTGAGAGCGGTCGTTTCCTGCGAAAAGTCCGAATACGAACGAGCCGCCGTCTATACTGTCATCGCCCGCGCCAGCTATGAAGAGATCGTCTCCGAGACCGCCGTTCAGGGTGTCGTTATCCGCACCGCCAATCAGAGTATCGTTTCCGAGAGCGCCGTTCAAAACGTCACTGCCCTCGCCTCCTTGAAGCTCATCGGCGAACTGATTCCCGTTTAGTGTATCGTTGCCCGCACCCCCGGCGATGAGATACCCAAAATAAATATCAAAGCTCAACTCCGCGTTCAGGAAGCTAAGGTTATCGTTTCCGGGGGTTCCGTAAATTACTTTTAAATTGCCGCGCTTAAAAGACAGGAACGGATCTGAGGCGATCGCCAATAGGTAGGAGCTTGGGAGAATGGCAATCCCAGCGGCATCTTTGAAAGGACGTGACAAGCTACCGATAACGCTCACCTCGCCCTCACGCCCTTCATCGGTCGCGAAATCTGTCTGACTGTAACTAGCGTAAGTTTTTCCCGACCCACTAAAAAGAATATCGACTGGCCCGCGTCCCAATCCATAGGGATCTAAAGTCGGTTCAAGCAAAAGATCGTTAATTAATTGGGCAAGTGGATTACCTGCCGTAAAGTCAAAATTGTCATCAAAAACACGCACCTCCATGTTTTTGATAGTCTTGACACCGCCAACGACCTCGAAGGTGGTTCTCGACGTGTCAAGTCTAAATTGGGTGCTACCGAAAATGTATGAACGTTCGGCATGATCGGCACTACCGATGCCTGTCCCGTACTGAGAGATTCCAACTGTTAGATCGCTCGCGGACAAACCAAGAAGGGTTGCTATCTGACTGTAAGTATAAGTACCATCAGCAATAGCTGTAGTGAAAAACTTTTCTACGGCACCGAACAGTGACGGATAGGCGAAACGCCCGCCGCCGCCAGTCATATAATCACTCATGTTGTAGGTAATCGATGCGGGAGTAGCCCCTGTCGGCCTAATATGTTGATTGTAGTCATCCGGTGATGGACTGTTTGTTCCGAATACAAAAAGTTTAGTGATTTCAACGGGATCGTACATAGTTTAATTATTTTAATTTTATTTTCTTGGAAGATTTTGTAGAGTGAGCATCGCCCAAAATTTGCTTTGTTCTTATTATTTATTCAGAGGATTGCAAATGATCGCCATCGGAGACCGTCAACTCTTTAATTAATCCTTGTTGCTATCCTAGTAGCATTTTTTTGTCTCGTCAATACATATAAGTTATCTTTATTTTTTTTGCATAAGTTTTACTAATTAAGCACAATAAACTTGATTTAATTTACCTGATAATGTATGGTCGGTTGCTCAACTTCGGGATTGCCGGTAGTGATATTGTAGGTTAAGGACAAGTCGAGAAGGCAGGCAATCAGGGTCGGGAAAATGTCACAGAAACCGCTTATGTTATTTAGCCATTCTTGGGGTGGTCGGTATGATTATCGGAATGGGTGGCGACCTATTTTTCGATTGTTTTTTTTAATTCTCGTCGCTAACATTCCGCGAGTTATAGCCGAACCTTTAGATAAATATTGTCTCTCACCGGTAGAGCGAAAACCCGAGACGAGATTAACATTATCCCCGAATAAAACAGCACGAGTAACAATCCCAATGCGCGGCCAATCGTTTGAGGTGGTCGTCTCCGGTGTCGATACCCTGCTACTGAAGCGGAGCGGCGCTGCAACGCCTCTCGTATCAGTGAAGGCCCCGCAATACGATTACGGCCAGATTGACGCTCTGGTTTCGACCCGAGATGGTTGGCTCTGGATCGATGGGGGACAAATCGATTACATGGCTCGGCTCGATCTGAATGCTAATCCCCCTACCCTTGGTACACCGAAGGCACTTCCCGAACTCTACGAGCGACCCTGCTCGTTTTGGCATCGTTTCTGGGGTAACTGTATCATCGCTCAGGGAGTTTACAGCCAGGCGTTGGATCGCGTATTGATCACTGGTCATCCCGCTACATTTTGGGGACGATCATCCCTCACCACCTTCGAGATCATTGCTGGAAAAGCGAAAGAGATGGGGTCGATCGCACGGGGTGCTAGTCTTGTTTACCCCGTTTATGATGTCCCGCGATTACGAGGTATTTTGCTCAGAGGCATAAAAGATGAGTTGTTCTTTTACGATGGGATTACTGTCACCACCATACTTTCAGGAGAAAGTGCGCGGAGTCGGAACGGTATAACTGGGTGGTACATCGACAGCACTCACTCTGGGAGAACTTTCGTAACTAACGCTGGTCGTTTCCGCGATCCTTTTCTTAGGGAAATAAAAGCAGGGCCACTGGCGATAGCGATCGCTGTTCCCAAGACACTCGCCGGAAGTTGGTTGAGTTTGTTTCAAAAAGTGGATAAGGAGCCGTTGTGGGGAATTACCCGTCAGTCCCTTTTTGTGGAAATACAAGGCGCTTTCAAACCGGTCGCTACCGTTCGAGAGGGGGCTTTTCTAGAGGGACCGGCCGGTATCGAACAGTCGTCAGATGGCTCGATCACTTTCACCGTTAAGGACAAAACCACGGGGCGCTCTACCGATTACCGGCTCGCACGCTCCTCCGCGACAGGCCAGTGCGGGATTCGTTTAAAGGCCCGAGGACCGATATCGCTCACCCCGTAGTTTTTCCCGGGGTGGGCATTGCCCACCACCGTCTCTGCCATTACTTGTGAAAAATGGTATCAGTTTGTTTCTGGCATTTTTCTTGACAAAAAAACCTAAACCCTTTTCTAGCACAGCTTTCACTGACATTCAGCTAACCCTAAGTAAATCTCCTTAAGAGCGATCGCATAAGCATCATTCGCCGTCCCCAAAACTTCACGACTAAGTACCTCAATTGGGGGAAGTTGACTAAAATTTCGGCTGTGCCACTGCTGTCGTAATTGCGTCGCTTTAACCACATCATAACTTGTGCCAAAAGCGGTTTCTAAATTCGCCCAAAAACCATCAGATTGAGAGAAATTGAACAAAACATCGTAAACAGAAGGAAGGAGGGGCAACAGGGTAGAAGTCATGACATTAACTGCAAAAGTTTATTGCTAACAGTTTTATTCCAACAATCCCGAATTTGTCAAGACCCCTGTAACAAAAATTAAGATTATACAGAAAACGGGTTTCTCCGAGAAACCCGTTTTCTATATATTAGGATAAGATTATTGGATTCTTGCCAAAGACTGCTTAAATTCTGCGAGAGAATTAGCGGTAGCTGCTAATTTTAGTAGCTCTTCTAAGATAGTAGGGTTAGTGATTTTGCCGATTATCTCTTCAATTTCTGAAGAAATCTCTCCAAACCGCACAGTTAAAACTGTTTTTATGGCATCGCGGCTTTTTTCTAGCACCCCAATTTCCTTACCGCGTTCC
>JBIPMW010000161.1:0-4634 GCA_044376455.1 Crocinitomicaceae bacterium
ACAGAAGCCGCTCACGGAATTGACCTACAAAACCTACAACAACTTTTATCAAAATTCAAGGATTTTGAGCGCTTCAACATCCAAGAATTCAAGCTCAACACTTACCAAAACGACATACTTTGCGGATCATACGAGGAACACTAAAAGGAAAGCGCTTTGCAACCCCTCCAGGTTTCCCATCGCGCCCAACCACCGATTATGCCAAAGAAGGTTTATTCAATGTTCTTGAAAATTTGACTGACCTGATGGATATCGATGTGCTGGACCTCTGTGCAGGCACGGGCAATATTTCTTTTGAATTTGTGAGCCGCGGTGCGGCATCCCTACTAGCTATTGATAGCCATCCACGTTGTGTGCAATACCTCAAACAAAACGTACAAACTTTGCAAATTGCGGAGGTCATGCAGGTCTACAAGTCGGATTGCGTCATTTACTGTAAAAATGCCAAAAACGTGCAATACGACATCATTTTTGCAGACCCGCCTTTTCATCTTGGTTTTCATGAAGAACTCATGGCGCAAATTTTCGACAAAAAATTGCTGCGCCCCGATGGCTTTCTGATCATCGAACACGGCAAACAAGACGATTTCAGTGCAGACCCTCATTTTGACTTTTGTCGTAATTTTGGGAATGTCTACTTTAGCTTCTTTAAACCTAATCTATGAAACGCTGTCTTTTTCCCGGTAGTTTTGACCCTTTCACCAAAGGACACGAAGCGGTTGTGCATAAAGCACTCGGACTTTTTGATGAGGTCATCATCGGTATCGGAATCAATTCCAAAAAACAAGGCTTATTTAGCAGCGACAAAAAAGTAGCACACATCCAATCTTTGTTTGATGGCCATACTCGCATAAAAGTCCTAACTTTTCAAAAATTGACTGTCGAATTTTGCAAAGATGTACAGGCGTCACATATTGTTCGCGGGCTGCGTGATGGAAAAGATTTTGAGTACGAGCGCACCATCGCACACATGAATCATTCCATTTCAGGAATAGAAACCGTTTTCTTTCTCACTAACCAGGAACACAGCGCGATTAATTCAAGTATCATTCGCGAAATGTTCTTAAATGGTGCAGACATTTCCCCTTTTGTAACTAGACCTGACTTACTCGTTTGACACACATGAGCAACCGCCTGCTGCTAATTTTATTTCTTGTATTTTTCCAGCATGCTTTTGCACAAGTAAAAGTGAGGGGGCTTTCATTTTGGAATAGCCCAAGCCTCACCGTTTACCACACAACCAATTACCTCAGCAACGAACGCACACCGCTCTTTGAGGTCACACCAGATAGCATAGGGATTTTCCATTTTGAATGGAATACCTCAACCATTGAGCAACTCCAAATTTGTAGCAATGACCGCTGCAGCTGGTTTTATGTGCAGCCGAATGGGCGCTATATCATCGAACTACCTGATGATGCCGGAATCCCTAGTTTGGCTGAACAAAAAGAAGTTGAATTACTTTTTTATAAACTCGATACGCTCGACATCAATTACCGCATCTTAGGATTTGAAGCCTGGATGGACCAATACGTCTCTGAAATCTACCAACTCAAAGACCTTCGCAGCAATGAATTTATCAGTAAAATTCGCGCTTTCAAAAATGAAACAGCAGCCGTTTACAACCAAGACAGCTCAGCATTTCTAAAGGACTACATCAAATATTCCGTTGGCGCAACAATAGATAACTTTTCTGTCATAGGAGGCCCAACAAAAGAGGATAAATTTAGCTTTTACCTGAGTGAAGATATAGTCAATTATAAGCAACCAAAGTTGCTTGAATACGCCAAGGCTTTTTATCAAAACTACTTTGATCAACTAGACCAAGCCAACCGAAATTCAGCCACATCTGCGCTTTCAAATTTAAATTATACACAGTTGGTTGAAGCCTTTAAAGCGGATCCCTACGTAAATAATGCAGCTTGGGCCGAGCTTGTCGCGTTTCTGAGCATTGTAGAATTACAGCAAAATCAAAAAATTTCGGCAGCAATTGCCGCTGAATTTTATGAAAATTTTGCTCGTTCAGCCCAGCAAACCGATTTGCGCAAAGCCGCTCGTTACTATTCCTTGCAACTCAATCAACTCAAAGTTGGGAAATACGTTTCTTATAGCTTTTTGAATGCGCAACTGCAGACTGAATTACCAGATAAAATCATTTGCCTGCATTATTTCCAACCGGGCAATCAGAAGTGTATTTCAGAAATTGCAGCCCTACAAAAGGTTTCCGAACGCCATCAAGATGTACTTCAAATCATCACGATCTATCCGTCAAATATTGCCTGGAGCAAAGCCGATCAAAAAGCTTTTGAAAAAGTAACATGGCCGCTGATTGGTCTAAAAACAGATGCTACACTTTGGGATTTACTTTCATTGCAAAGCGCACCCTCTTATATCCTCATCGATAGGGAGCAGGTGGTCAGATTCATGCCCGCACTTGGCCCTATCCCTAACGGAAGCGGTCAAACCATCGATACACAAATTCTTCAGTTAAAATAAGGGCTACTCTATTTCTACGGAAATGAGTATTTCACCGTTCTTCGATTGCTCCAATCGATAGGGTGAGGCTTGTCTCAAAAGCCAATCCATTTGGGCGCCATTGAGTTGCTGCTCTTTGATGGCAACGGTTTGAAAAGGACCTTGCAAAGCCTTTGTTTGCATTTTAAAGCGTTTGAAGTAGTAGCGTTGCAGCGTGGTGAGGTCACTTTCGTTGAATTGCGCTGAACTGATTTTGTCAGAATTGACTACGAAAGTAAACACTCCTTGCTTATTGAGCTGTGCGAGCTTTTCAGTACAATCACTACATTTTATTTCATAGCGAACGAATTGCTCCGCAGCTTTGAGTTGCTTTGTGTTTGGTAACACCGGAACTTTAGCCAAAGGCATGGCCGTTAGTTTTGGCTCCTGAATGCTTTGCTTGGTAGATTTGGTGTCCATAGGCACACCTTGTGCAAGCAACTGCTTGGCTTCTGCCAAACTGATGCGTTTACCTTGATAATAAGCCACAATAAAAGCATCTGTAATTCCTTTGACAACAGCAAGACGTTGTCTTTCTTTTGCAGCAGCTAACTTGTCAAAGCGCCCGCTTGCATATCTAAATTGTCCTTTAGCTGTTTGTGCCTCAATTAATTCTGGTAAACCTAATTGTTTTTCAGATTGTAACGGACGGTTATACACCCCAACTTGCACCGTATAATACAATGCTTCTCCTGGCGTTTCAAAAATGGAGCTTTTTGGCAGCGCTTTTCCATTTGGTTGCTTTGCTGCCTCTAACTGAACTGCATTTGCAAAACTCATGCGCTCACAGCCATTGTAAGCCACAATAAAGGCATCTGCGTAACCCAAACCTCTTATGATATTTCTTTGCTTTAAGGCCTCTGCCGAAGAGCTAAAATAACCCGCCATTACAACAGTCAAACCATTGGCCAGAACGCGACCATCCACAGGGCTGAATTCAGTAAATTTCCCGGCCGGAATTGGTTTTCTAAACGCCCCCACTTGCACCCTAAAAACCAAGCCCTGCGGACAAGGCAAACCTATTGGGATACTGGACAAATTAGCTTGTTTATTGATTTCAAAAGGAAGATTTGTAAGAGATGACGATGTTGTTGATGTTGATGTTGATGTTGAAGTGGTTGAGGTTGAGGTTGAGATTAATGATGATGGAATTGATGAATAAGATGTTGATGCATTTGTTGATGACGATGAAATCAATTCATATGGAGGTAAATACCCAAGCGCTAACAAGGCCTCAAATTCAGGTTGATTTTCTACCGCTAAAATTTGAACATGAAGCTTTTGAAGCGCAGCAATTGCTGCTTGTTGCGCTTGCACTTGCACTAAAAGTTGGCTCCCGAGTTCTTCCGATGGCGCCTCAAGTATAGCCAATTCTATATCCTTGATTTCCTTGTTCATCAACGAGATCCGCTCCTTTAATCGTTCCATGGAATCGCGCTGCTCTAGATAAACCATATAGGCCTCCCACTGCTCAATTACCAGTTCAGCTTCGGATTGTTTATCCGCTACTGGTAGCATCAGCTCATTTTCTAAAGCCTCCAAATTTTCATTCTTCAGCGCAAAAGTTGGTATTTCAACCGTCAAAAGTTCTCCTTCATCTTCCTTCAATTGGGTTGCAGCCCTTTGTATCGCCTCTAACTTTCCTTCATTCGAAATAGTTTCCTCCTTCGTTTTTAATTCTTGATTTGTAGTGAGCTCCTCATTATTTTGATGCTCTAAATTCGAAATATATTGCTCCTTATTTTGATTATCTTGATTTGATGAAATCTCCTCTTGATTTTGATTTGCTTGAATTGAAGTGGTCTCCTCTTTGGATTGATTTACTTGATTTGAAGCGACCTCTTCTTTGATTGGATTTCCTTCATTCGAAATAGTTTCCTCCTTCGTTTTTAATTCTTGAATTGTAGTGAGCTCCTCATTATTTTGATTCACTTGATTTGAAGCGACCTCCTCTTTGGATTGATTTACTTGATTTGTAGTGAGCTCCTCATTATTTTGATGCTCTAAATTCGAAATATATGGCTCCTTATTTTGATTATCTTGATTTGATGAAATCTCCTCTTGATTTTGATTTGCTTGAATTGAAGTGGTCTCCTCTTTGGATTGATTTACTTGATTTG
>JBIPMW010000162.1:0-4631 GCA_044376455.1 Crocinitomicaceae bacterium
TTACCAGAAAGAACGCCTTCGTAAAAGTTGAAATTTGCTTGCACTAAAGCTGTATTCAAATGACCAGCATAATGGTTGATCAATGACCACCTGAAATAGTTTTTCCAGGTATTGATGTCTGTATTTTGAAGCAGTTCAGCGACTTTATTATTGAACGCAGGATTACTGACGATAATAGAGTCTGGTAGGGAAGATCCAACCGCTTTTAAATAACTTGTGAAATTAAAACTTTGACCAAGACTTGCTGAAACTTGCCCTAATGATTGCTTGTTGTAAGTTTTTTCAGGCTCACGCATTTCAGCTGGTCTGAGCATGGCGCTGGCCAAGGCAGTTTCAAGTTTGACAATATTTTCGAACGTGCTTGGGTCAGTCTTGATACCAGCTAAATTGAAACAGGTCTCAATGTGTTTTTGATACGCTTCAAGAATGCTCTTGTATTTTTCTTCAAAATAGTAATCGCGATTCGGTAGACCAATTCCGCCTTGCCCCATATAGGCAACATTGATATTGACATTCATCAAATCTTGTCCAATGCCATAACCAAATAAAGTCCCGATACCATCGCGGTGAAAGGCTGCGACAAGCTCTTGTATTTGTTGGATGTTTTGGAGTTGATCAATCTTTGAAAGATCACCAACCAGCGGAGTCAGGCCAAGTTGATTTCTTATCTCTAAATCGACAAAGGATTTATAATACGCCCCTAAAATTTGATTTTGAGAACCTACGGCGCCTTGGTTTTTGGCGGCATTTTCTAAGATGGTTTTGAGCTTGATGTTGTTTTGTTGTTCAAGCTCGTTAAAGCTGCCCCATCTGGATTCACTTGCTGGTATAGTAGTTTTGGAAATCCAAGTTCCGTTGGCAAACAAAAAGAAGTCATCGGCAGGCTTAATGGTTCTATCCAAAGCGGTGACATCGATAGTCTGGTATTGGTTTTTAGAAACCTCAGCTTTTTTGTTGGGGCTTGCACAACTTTGAAGCAAGAGTGCTGTGAGGGCAAGGCTGTAAATCGTTTTATTCATAGTTCTATACGTTTCATTTTGATGTGTGGGATACCGTCTTCTAAATAGATTGCTCCGACGGGTGCAAAGTTGTGCTTTTTATAAAAATCTTGCAAGTGTGCTTGTGCAGATAATACAATTTCTTGTTTCCCGTAAATTGTTTCAATCTGATCGATGCAATAATCCATGAGTGCGTGCCCTAAATTTTGACCTCGGTGTTTGGAAGCTACGATCACTCTGCCAATGGATATTTCTGGATAATTGGTGTCTTTGGGTAAAATGCGCGCACAGGCCACCAGCTGTTCATTTGCGCGCACCAAAACATGCAGCGCGTGCTGATCTTGGTCATCTAAATCTTGGTACACACAATTTTGCTCCACCACAAAAACTTCACTTCTCAGTTGTAAGTAAGCGTATAGCAGCGCTGGGCTTAAATCGTGGAAAGAAAAAATGGTGTATTGAAGTGAGGTCATTACGGTTTAATGCTATTGATCTTTATTAATAAGCACTATTGAAGCGTCTCAAAAACCATTCGGTTGTCAGTAAACCGAAGAGCAAAAGAAAGAGCAATAAATAATCGTTGAGTTCATTGAATTGATGTGTTTCGGAACGGACCGCAACGATGTCGTCATTAGCTCGGAGGACTTTGATGAGTTTTTGATTTGCTTTTAAAGGATAAACCTTTGCGCCACTCTGATTGGCTAATTGCTGCAACGTTGCGTGCCTTGCAGCTGCTTCTTGTTGCTCGAGTTGTATGTCTTCTACAATGAGTTTTCCTGACTTCGCGTAAATTTTGCCGTTGAATTTCGTTTGTACTTTCCAAGTGTAGCGTCCTGGTTTTAACTTCCCGGCATTGTATTGATAATAGGCGCCTTTAGCTTGGAGCTCTCCTTTTCTGATTTGTCCTTTTTCGTTGCGCAATCCCCAACTAATTTTTGGACTCGTGATGGCTTGTAAAGAAGCGTTGTAAAAACTTGCATTAAACAGAAAGTCTTGAGTGGCATCTAGCCTGACCGGTGTTTGAACGCGTAGGCCCATTCCTTCTTTTTTGACTAACAGATAATTACAGATTTGACCGACAAAAGATTTAAACGCAGCGTGGCTTTGGGTTTTTTGAAAGGCTTGTAACTTCCAGCGCCAAATCCCTTCCCCAAGCAAGCAAGCAACGCGTTGTTGTTTGTACTCAGAAAAGCTCAGTAAGGGTTCTTTTTTTTGAATCTGCCCAATGCGTTGCTTTAATAAAACTTGTGTTGATCCCAATGCTGCGACTTCTCCGAATCGTCTTTGCAGCGGAGGAAATTGTTCGATCAATTGTACCCATTGTTGTTCGGCTTCGAAGAGTGAAAAACCTTCTTGCACAGCGCTTTGAACCTCTTCAAGCTGTTGTCTCAGTTGCAAATTGAGTCCGAGCGGCAGGAGCTTGGTACTCGTCATTTCAGCTTGACTACCTAATATGAACCACGTTGAAATTTGCAAGGCTTTGATGTCGTTGAGCACTTTGGCGTCAAAACCGTTTGAAGGTTCATGCCAAATTATGAGATCGTATTTATTGATCTCTGAACGCGCTTGAATTGGGGTTTTGTAGGTCAGTTGATAATTTTCGTTGCCCTTTAATGCACTGGAAAGAGCGGCGATATCAGGGTGGGGGGCGTTGGCCAATAAAAGAATTTGATGACGGCTATCGGCCACCTCGATGTAGATGGTTTTGACGTTGTTCTTGCGTGTAAATTCTCCGGGAAGGCCGCTGAGCTCAATGCGGTATTCCCTAACTCCAGGTTTTTTGGCCTTCTGAGTAAATGTGAGGGTTTGGGCAGATTGAAATTGCGCTTGGTGTCGAATGGTTTGTTGGGCAACTTCTCGGCCATCTTCAAATAAACGAACAACGGCAGTTTTTCCGGCTAGTCGATAGGCTTCGATATCAACCTCGATTGGAAATTCGTTATTTAGAAAAGTAATTTCATTATAAGCTACATTTTGTATCAGCTGGTCCTTTTTAAGAGTGGTGTCGCCGACCGCTAAGCCAAAGATCGGGGTCAGTGGCAAGTGTTCAGCTTGATACGTTGGATTGGCTCCTACGTTATAATTTCCATCTGAAATCAAGACAATAGCGCCAATATTTTTATTGAAGTATTTGGTGCTGAGTTGCTCAAAAGCAGACTCCAAGTTCGTTTTTTGATCTTGGAATTGCTGTGATTTGCGATGGAGGTCCGTCCCGAAATAATAAGTATCCAATTGAAATTTACCTTGAAATTGGTCCTTGAGTTGTTGCTGAAAGCCGTTGATTGCTTTGGTCAGTATCTCAGGACGTTCATCATTGCGCATCGAGGCAGAATCGTCAATGAGGGTAACAACAATCGGTAATTCTGTTCTGAATTCGAGCATTTCGAGTGTTAGTCCGAGTAAAAGCACGCCGATAACAGAAAGGATACTTGCTCTTAGGGAAGTCAGCAAGATGCGAAGTGATTTTTGCTTTTTGTCTAACCAAGTTTCTTTAGCGTAAAAACGCCAGCTGATGAGAATCGCCAACCCGATAATTGGAACAGACCACCAGAAAGAAAATGCGGAAAGCAGATGCATGCCCCAAAAATACATACATTTTTGCGTAAATTCGTGGCTCAAAAACAATCAACATGTCAAAAACAGTTTATATCGTCTCTGCAGTAAGGACCCCAATGGGTGCATTTATGGGAGGCTTGGCAAGTGTGCCCTCAACGCAACTAGGTGCCACTGCCATTAAAGGTGCTTTGCAAAAAGCAAATCTCGATCCCAAATTGGTCGATGAAGTAATTATGGGTAATGTTTTGCAAGCAGGCGTAGGACAAGCTCCTGCCAGACAAGCCGCACTTGGTGCTGGACTGCCAAACTCAGTTCCGAGTACAACCGTCAATAAAGTTTGTGCTTCAGGTATGAAAGCCATAATGTTAGGAACGCAATCCATTTTAGCCGGAGACAACCAAATCGTTGTAGTTGGAGGTATGGAAAACATGTCTCAAACACCACATTATATAGATGGCAGAAATGGCACCAAATTCGGAAACATCACGATGCTTGATGGCATCACCAAAGATGGTCTACTCGATGTTTACAGCAAAGTTCCGATGGGAAACTGTGCGGAATTATGTGCCACTAAATATGAGATTACCCGCGAACAACAAGATGAATTTGCCATTAATTCTTACAAAAGAGCCGCTGCTGCTTGGCAAGCAGGTAAGTTCAATGACGAAGTAGTAGGAGTGTCTGTGCCGCAGCGCAAAGGAGACCCATTGATGATCACTGAAGACGAAGAATACAAAAACGTCGTCTTGGATAAAATCCCTGCTTTGCGTCCAGCTTTCGATAAAGAAGGTACAATTACGGCGGCTAATGCGTCAACGCTCAACGATGGTGCTTCAGCTTTGATTTTGGCTTCTGAAGAAGCAGTTCAAGCGCATGGGCTCAAGCCACTGGCTAAAATTGTGAGTTATGCCGATGCCGCTCATGAACCAGAATGGTTCACTACTGCGCCATCATTAGCCATTCCAAAAGCACTTCAAAAAGCGAATTTATCCATTGAAAACATTGATTATTGGGAACTCAATCAGGCATTTTCAGTGGTAGGTTTGGCTAACATGAAAATACTCGGACTCAATCCAG
>JBIPMW010000444.1:0-4623 GCA_044376455.1 Crocinitomicaceae bacterium
GCTTCTCAGACTACCACATATTACCGAATTTCGTTGACCATGACAAATTTTCTTTTCTATGATAGGATTTCAGGATACAGGGTTCAAAGTAATGAGGTGCGCCGATTTTCTTCCCCGTTTACTGTTCCCTCAAAGCGATAACAGACCTCGCGACATCATGGTGAAAAATGTTCGATATATGTTACATTTTGTCCTCGGCTTCCTTGCGCCCCTACAGTGGGGGGCAAATTCGGTTTCTGTAGGGGCATAAAGCATACGCCTTCCCCTAGATAACCTTTTTTTATCATCACAAATGCGGGAGAGTCATGAGTAGAAATATGAAAACAATTTACCCACTTTCACCGGGACAAGAAGCAATGTGGTTAATCTGCCAAATTGCTCCGGAGAGCGTTGCTTATAATATATTTATTACTGCAAAAATTCATGCTTATTTAAACATTGCTGTTGTCAATCGTGTCTGGCAAAAAATTATTGAAAAGCACCCAATTCTGAGAACCACCTATACCAGTTATGAAGGCAAACCGGTACAGCAGGTTAACCAGCAAGAGAATTTTAAGGTTGAGGTAATAGATGCCAGCGACTGGAGCGAAGACCAATTAGTAGAAAAAATCTATGCTATTGCTGACCGCCCTTTTAACTTAGAAAAAGATTCAGTTTTGCGGGTGAATTTATTTACTCGTTCAGCAGCAGAACACATTCTCTTACTGACAATGCACCACATTGCTGGCGATATGTGGTCTTATGATTTACTGCTGAGTGAATTTCAAGCTTTATATCCCGGGGAAGTGGAGCAAGTTAGTCAACAGCAGACAGAAGCAGCCCCAGATTCTTTAAATGAAAATAAAACCTATGCAAATTTTCTCCAATGGCAAGCAGCAATGCTATCGGGTACTAGGGGAGAAAAACTGTGGCAATATTGGCAACAACAATTAGCTGGCGAATTGCCAATTTTGCATCTGCTTCCCGACAAACCCCGCCCCCCAGTAAAGACCTATCAAGGAGCCTCATACATTGCCAAGCTAGATGAACAGTTAACTGAAAAACTCAGGTATCTAGCTTCAGCATCGAACACCAGTCTTTATCAGATTCTGCTCACAGCATTTTACGTCCAACTTTACCGCTACACTAATCAAACAGATATTCTTATAGGTAGTCCGATGAGAGGTCGGACGGCTAAAGAATTTAAAGAGATTGTTGGCTACTTTTCCAACCTGACCGTTTTAAGAGTTTCTGTTCAGGAGAATGCCACATTTACAGAACTTCTGGCTCAAGTTGGCAAAATAGTTAGACAAGCCCAAAAGCATCAAGATTACCCATTTTCTTGGTTAGCAGATAAACTCCAGCCACAAAGAGATACTAGCCGTTCGCCTTTATGTCAAGTCAGTTTTGCTTGGCAAGCACAAACTTGGTGTGAGGCTAAAAATAATTCCTTGCATCTGCAAAAATCAGTGTTACCAATGGAGCCATATTTGTTAGGACAAAGAGGCGGACACTTGGATTTGAGTTTAATGGTAAGGGAAGCGAAAGGGGAGATTGAGCCGTGTTGGCAATACAATACTGATTTATTTGAAGCTGTTACTATTGAGCGTATGGCCAAGCATTTTGTCAGATTGCTCAACTCCATTGTGCTTAATCCACAGCAGCCCATTTTCCAATTATCAATGCTCACAGAAGTTGAGCAGCGGCAGTTACTTTTTGACTGGAATAATACTCAGGCTGACTATCCATTAGATAAGTGTATTCATCAATTGTTTGAGGAACAGGTGGAACGGACTCCTAATGCTGTTGCAGTAGTATTTGAAGGTCAACAATTAACCTATAATGAGTTAAATTGTCGAGCTAATCAGTTAGCCCATTATTTGCGGAAATTAGGCGTAAAAGCTGATACTTTAGTCGGTATTTCCCTTGAGCGTTCCTTAGAGATGATGGTCGGATTATTGGGGATATTAAAAGCGGGTGGTGCTTATGTACCTCTTGATCCTGAGTATCCTAAAGAGCGAATTGAATATATCTTGTCTCATTCTGATGCCAAATTTTTGATTACCTCTAGTCAAATTTTAGAGTCCTTCCCCAATCATCGAGCGCAAGTTATTTGTTTAGACACTGATAAGTCAGATATTGCTCAAGAAAATCAGAACAATCCAAAAAGTCAGGTTGGTGCGGAGCATTTGTGTTATGTCATCTTTACCTCTGGTTCAACTGGTAAACCTAAAGGGGTACAAATTTGCCATCAATCCCTGGTGAATTTTATCCATTCCATGAAATCAGAACCAGGATTAACCGCTCAAGATTGCTTAGTTGCGGTTACTACGATTAGTTTTGATATTCATACTTTGGAAATCTATCTTCCTTTAGTGGTGGGGGCAAAGCTGATTTTAGCTAGTTCTCAGATTGCCTCAGATGGTTTAGGATTAGCCGAACTAATTGCGACTCATCAAGCCACAGTGATGCAGGCCACACCAGCAACTTGGCGTATTCTATTAAGCCCAGATTGGCAGGGGAACCCTAAATTAAAGGCGATTTGTGGCGGAGAAGCATTGCCACGAGAATTGGCGGATAGTTTGTTGGCAAAAGTGGGTTCTCTTTGGAATATATATGGACCGACTGAAACAACCGTTTGGTCAACCACTTATGAAGTTAAACGAGATCGTCCTAACCCCCGACTAGATACCCCCGAACCTATTGGTCGTCCTATTGCTAACACCCAAGTTTATATCCTAGACTCATCCTTGCAACCTGTGCCAATTGGTGTGCCGGGAGAACTTTATATTGGTGGGGATGGTGTGGCTAGAGGCTATTTCCAGCAACCTGACTTGACGGCTGAACGGTTTTTGAGCAATCCTTTTTTACCGAATTCACCCCTCTATAAAACAGGAGATTTAGCTCGTTATCTATCAGATGGTAATATCGAATACTTAGGACGCATTGATAACCAGGTTAAAATTCGCGGCTTCCGCATTGAATTGGGGGAAATTGAAACCGTTCTTAGTCAGCACACTGCGGTCAAAACGGCTGTTGTGATTGCCCGGGAAGATGAGACAAATCAGAAACGTTTAGTCGCCTATATTATTCCCAAAATAGAGATTATTTCCACTCCAAAAGAGCAAAATTCACTTAATGTTACTGAACTGCGGCAATTCCTGAAAGCCAAGTTACCAGAGTATATGATTCCTAGTGCCTTTGTCATTTTGGAATCCCTACCCTTAACACCTAATGGTAAGACTGATTACCGTGCTTTACCGGCTCCCGAATTCCAAAGCCAAGAGCAGTATATTGCGCCGCGTAACCCAATTGAAGAAATACTGGTAACAATTTGGTCTGAAGTTTTAAAAGTCAAACAAGTAAGCATTAATCATAACTTCTTTGAACTAGGAGGACACTCATTATTAGCTACTCAACTCATTTCCCGCATTCGCACTAATTTCTCAATAGAAATTCCCTTAAGGAGTCTATTTACAGCACCAACAATTGAAGAATTATCCCAACAAATTCAACAATTACAGCAACAGGATTTAACCCTATCCGCACCCCCCATATTACCAAGGGGTGAACAATCTGAATTATTGTTGTCTTACGCTCAAACTCGTCTCTGGTTTTTAGACCAATTAGAACCTAATAGTGCTTTCTATAATATTCCTGTAGCTTTACGTTTGCAAGGTCATCTTAATCAATCTGCTTTAACACAAAGTTTAGAGGAAATTATTCAACGTCACGAAGCATTAAGAACCAACTTTATTACCGTTAATGGACAACCAAATCAAGTTATTCAAACAGTAACAAATTGGGCTGTATCAGTAATTGACTTGCAGCATTTATCCCCAAAAGAACAAGAAATTGCTGCCAAAAAATTAGTCAAAGAACAAGCATTTAAAACCTTTGATTTAGGTAAAGAAGCATTAGTAAGAGCCACCTTAATCCTGCTGAATAATAACGAATATTGGTTATTATTATGTCTGCACCATGTTATTAGTGATGGTTGGTCAATGGGTGTATTGATTGAAGAATTAACAGCGTTATATAATGCTGTTAATCAAGGTCAACCTTCACCCTTAAAACCCCTACCAATTCAGTACGCTGATTTTGCAATTTGGCAAAGACAATGGTTGCAGGGAGAAGTCCTAGAAAACCAATTAAATTATTGGAAAAAACAACTAGCAGACGCACCAACTTTCTTACCACTACCAACAGATAAACCTCGTCCAGCAGTCCAAACATTTACTGGGGCACATCAAGAGTTCCAACTATCCCTTGAACTCACCCAAAAGCTAACAGAATTAAGTCAGCAACAAGGGGTAACAATGTTTATGACATTGTTAGCAGCCTATGGAATATTACTTTATCGTTATACAGGACAATCAGACATCTTAATAGGCACACCTATAGCTAACCGTAACCGTCGTGAAATAGAGAGTTTAATAGGCTTTTTTGTGAACACCTTAGTAATGCGGACTGACTGTTCAGAAAATCCCAGTTTTCAGGAATTATTGATGAGAGTGAGAGAAATGTCTTTAGGTGCTTATGCTCATCAAGATTTACCCTTTGAAATGTTAGTAGAAGCCTTACAAACAGAGAGAAATCTTAGTCATACTCCTCTATTTCAGGTAATGTTTGTCCTTCAAAATA
>JBIPMW010000163.1:0-4602 GCA_044376455.1 Crocinitomicaceae bacterium
GTGCTACAACCCAAAGCGGTACATCCGAATTTGAGTTTAGAAAGCATTGAAGATCTTCCCAATAAAACGGGTGTTTATTTACTTTACAACGAGTTCAATCAGCTCATTTACATTGGCAAAAGCATCCATATCAAAAAACGAATCGAACAACATTTGCGCAATAACAAAAGTGCAAAAGGCACCCAAATGAGTCAGGAAATTTGCAGGGTCGAATACGAACTGACTGGTTCTGAACTCATTTCCATGCTGCGCGAATCCGTTTTGATCAAGGAACATAAACCTATATATAACAGACGCTTGCGCAAAAGCCTTTTTCCTTACGGTCTTTATGATCAACAAGATTTTGACGGTTACATCAGGCTCAAAATTGAAAATGCAGGCAAACAGAGTGCGGAACCACTCATTCAATTTAGCTCCAAAAAAGAAGCACAACAATTTCTGGAAAGAGCCACTGAAAAGCACGAACTCTGTCAAAAACTCTGCTACCTCTACCCGACTCAAAGCGCCTGCTTTCATTACACCATTCAACAATGCCATGGCGCTTGTGTGCAAGAGGAAAGCCCAGAAGCCTATAACCAACGCGTTCAGCAATTAATTGACCAATTGCAATTCAGTGGCGCATCTTTTTACATCATTGACAAGGGTCGCAACAAAGGCGAAAAAAGTGTTGTCTGGATTGACAAAGGCATTTACAAAGGTTTTGGTTATGCACCATTTCATTTTCACGGAAAAGAACCAATACACTGGGCACGCTACATCAATGTAGAGCAAGAAAACCGTGACAACAAAAGTATCGTATCCTACTTTTTACGCGCCGATAAATCCCTTAAGATCGTGCAACTTAACGCCGTTGAAACAATATGAGTCTGCACATTGGTAAACTCACCTTTTTGGGTTCAGGTACATCACAAGGTGTTCCGGTGATTGCTTGCGAATGCCCAACCTGCTTATCCAATGACAACCTGGACAAACGCCTCAGAGCAAGCGTACTAATTGAAGTTGCTAACCTTCATTTTTGCATTGACGCTGGCCCAGATTTTCGCCAACAAATGCTCCGGGAAAAGGTGGGGCAACTCGATGCCATCCTACTCACACATGAGCACAAAGACCACATTGCCGGCCTTGACGACGTTCGGGCTTTCAATTACAAACAACAAACAGACTTCCCTATTTACTGCAGTGCTGCGGTTGAAAAAGCGCTACACCGCGAGTTTTATTACGCTTTCGAACCCAAACCCTACCCTGGGGTACCTCAGTTTCAGATTCAACGCATAGAAAACAAGCCTTTTTTACTCAATGATTATCTACAAATTGAAGTGATTGAGGTACTGCATCACCGCATGCCAGTATTTGGCTTTCGCATCGGTAATTTAGCCTATATCACCGATGCCAAAACAATTGCACCCGCAGAGAAGGCCAAACTCAAGGGGCTTGACACATTGATCATCAATGCCTTACACGAATACCAACATCAGTCACACTTTAATCTCGAGGAAGCACTTGCACTCATCAATGAATTGCAACCTAAGCAAAGTTACCTGACCCATATTTCTCATTTATTTGGCAAGCACCAGGAAGTTTCTCTAAAACTTCCACCAAACGTCATGTTGGCCCATGATGGTCTTCGTTTAGATTTTCAGTATTTAGATTAATTTTAAGCATGCAAACAAAAGATTTTATTGATCTCGAGGCACTCATCAAAAGCAAAAATCCACGTTTGCTCAAATGGCTACCCCGTTTTGTTTTGAACTTTTTAAAAAACAAACTTCATCAAGATGAGATCAATGCTTTTATCGCCACAAACGGCCACCTCAAAGACCACGAATTTTGTGCTGCCATCATCGATTATTTTGATTTTAAAATTGAAATCAATGGTCTTGAAAATATTCCACACGAAGGCGGTGCCATTCTGACGCTCAATCATCCATTAGGAGGAATGGATGGTGTTGCACTTATTCATGCTTTACGTGAAATAAGGCCAGACGTTGCGCTGATTGTCAATGATTTACTTTTAAATATAAAACAGCTCTCCAATCTTTTTGTAGGTGTTAATAAATTTGGACGCAATCAAGGAAGTGTGCGCCACAATATCCGCACCGCATTCGAAAAAGAACAAGTGGTGATCATTTTTCCTGCAGGTATGGTAACGCGTGTTCATAACAAGCAAATCGTAGAAGCAGAATGGAAAAAAACATTTGTTTCTTATGCCCGTGAACTGAACCGTCCAATTGTTCCTATTTACATTGCTGGAGGTTTATCTAACACTTTTTACCGCATTAATCGCATCAGAACAAGGCTTGGCATCAAAGCCAATCTTGAAATGTTTTTGTTGGCAGACGAAATGTATAAACAAAAACACGGAAAAATCAGTTTTACAATTGGTAAACCCTTAATGCCCCAAGACCTCCCCGCAGACCTAGATGATACCGGAGCAGCAAATTGGGTAAAAGACCATGTTTATCAACTTAATCAATAGCCATGAAATCACTTATTGCTCCGATCGATAAAGCCACTTTAAAAGCAGAACTTAACTCCGAGCGTTTTTTACGAAAGACGCGCAAAGGTGACAACGAAATTTATCGGGTAAACTGCCACAATTCCCCAAATGTACTCCAAGAAATAGGTCGCTTGCGTGAACTCACTTTTCGAGCAGCAGGTGGTGGCACCGGAGAAGCTGTGGACCTAGATGCCCATGATTTTGGCCCTTACGCTTACGAACAATTGATTGTGTGGTCTCCGGAAGACGAAGAAATTATTGGCGGCTATCGCTACCTTGCTTGTGCAAACGCGCTTGACCAAAATGGACAATATCATTTGTCAACGACACATTATTTCGAATTCAGTCCGACCTTCAAGGAAACCTACCTTCCCTACACCATCGAACTGGGAAGAAGCTGGGTACAACCCAATTTCCAGCCAACGGTAAATCCTAAAAAAGGTTTGTTTGCGCTTGACAATATTTGGGATGGTCTAGGCGCTCTCATTCGCTTCTACCCCGAGGTGAAGTACTTTTTTGGAAAAGTGACGATGTATCCAGATTACGACACCAGTAGCCGCAACTTCTTGCTATTTTTTTTAAAGCACTTTTTTCCAGATACAGAACATTTGATTACAGCGTTTCACCCTTTGCAAATTGGCGATACTGAGCTTTACAAAAAACTCATCGAAGGAAAAGCATACAAAGAAGCATTTAAGGAACTCAATAGTTTTGTGCGTGAACGCGGTACATTTATCCCACCACTCATGAATATCTACATGAATTTATCTGCCACCATGAGAGCTTTTGACACCGCAGTAAATCCTGATTTCGGAAACGTCGAAGAAACGGGCATCCTCGTTACTATCGCTGATATTTATCCAGACAAAAAAGAAAGACACCTCGATTTTTAAATCATAACCAATCGAGGTCAGTCCTGTTTAACTTCTTACGGATTTTTGCCTTGATCCGATTGATCTGAACGTCTGCATATTGAATACCTAATCTTTGCTCAATTTCTTTACTGGGCTTTTGATACATATATTTCATCTTTAAAATAAGCGCTTCGTGCTTATCCACACAACCCAGTGCCTGCTGCATGAGCCCAATGATTTGTTGTTCTCGATCTAATTGATCTTCGGTGGCCTTCAGTAAAAAAGCTGTGGTAGTGTTTTCCCAAACTGCATTTTTCTGAGCCTTTTGCTTTCTTAAATAAGAGATGCAAAAGTGAGTCAAGACCGTACGCAACCAAGCCTTAGAATCAAAAAGGGAGGCATCTGTCTGATATTTCTTCTCGAAGAGAAAATACAGATGAATGGCAAACTCTTGTTGGACGTCAGCATGTTCTTCCCCTGAAAAATACTTAGCGATGATTCTTTTGAAAAAGGAATCGTGAGCACTATATAAATGCTCAAATTGGTCGTGATAGTGTAGTGCTTGGTTCATGTTTTAGCAATTTACAATTATCGTTCCAAAGTCGCATTTGGAAATTTTCTTAGTATTTTCACAATCTCGAAACATATTTTTCGTTCTTGAGACTGCTCTATGAAACAATTTGCGCTTCTTTTTTTATCGTTCAACTTTGCCGGACTTGCCCAGTATAATCTTGGCAACAATGCTTTTAGCGGATTTGAGCAAGCACAGGCCTGCAAAAGTCTCGGAGTTGGCGCCAAATATTACGCCTTGCCTGACGGAGATTTATCCACCACCCTCGATCAAGCTGCCCTACTCAACTCAAATATGGTTGGATCCTTACACAGTACCATCGGAATCTTACCATCAGGAGTAAACTTCGGCATATTTACAAGTGCATTTCAGACCAAATTTGGCACCATATCGCCCTATGTACGCTACCTGAACTATGGCAATTTCTCAGAGACAAACCCAATCGGAGAGGTCATTGGAACATTCAATGCCATGGACTACCAGCTAGGCATAAGTTATGCCTATGCCCCCAATGCGTTCTTCCGAATGGGAGCGCAAATCAATTTGCTAGGATCTCAACTGGAGCGCTACAGCGCGTTTGGCTTGAGTACAACATTGTCTGCACTATTGATACATCCTAATCAACTCCTTACCGCTGCTTTTGGTGTGCGTAATTTCGGCTTGGTTTTTAAAGATTATAC
>JBIPMW010000164.1:0-4596 GCA_044376455.1 Crocinitomicaceae bacterium
CCAAATATCTTTTGAATTTTCAGCTTGATCAAACGAAAATATTAAAAGTAAAAATTGCACTTTCAACGGTTGATGTAGACGGTGCTAAATTGAATATGCAGACAGAGATCGACCACTGGGATTTCCAAAAAGTTTATCGCGCTAATCGCAATACTTGGGCAAGTTACATCGATAGAGTGCAGATCAAAGCCCCTCAAAAACAAAAAGAAATTTTTTACACTTCTCTTTATCATTTGCTTTTACAGCCCTCCAATATTGCCGATATTGATGGCCGTTACCGCGCGGCAGATGATCAAATTCGGACTGCGCCAAATAAAGCCTATTATTCCACATTATCCAATTGGGATATCTATCGGGGTGCATTCCCTTTATTGCAAATCATTGCACCGGAGCGCATTGATGATATTATTCAAAGTATGCTCTTGCATCATGAGGCTGCAGGTTTTTTACCCATTTGGACAGTCTGGGGGCAAGACAACTACTGCATGATTGGTAACCATGCTATACCTATGATCTTATCAGCTTATGAGAATGGTTTTAGGGGTTTTGATGCCGGTGCAGCACTTAAAGCAATGGTCGAGACCTCAACAAAGAGTCATATCAATTCAGATTGGGAAACTTACAATCAATACGGTTATTATCCGTTTGATAAACTCGACAACGAAGCCGTTTCTCGGACCTTAGAATCGGGCTATGACGATTGGTGCGTTTCACAATTGGCGCTCAAACTAGGACGGATAGATTTAGCCAATACCTTTCAGAAAAGATCGCAATACTATCAAAACCTTTACGACCCACAAACTAACTTATTTAGGGGAAAAGACAGTGATGGTAATTGGCGAACTCCCTTTGATCCATTAAAAGCAACCTCTCCCTTGAACAATCCGGGCGATTACACCGAAGCGAATGCGTGGCAGTATTTCTGGACCCCGGCCCAGTATGACCTGAATGGCATCATTCATTTGCTTGGAGGTCAAGGGCAATTTGAGCAAAAGCTTCAAGAATTTTTTAGCACAACGGCTCAAAATCCCGATAAATTTTTAGGTCAAGAGGCCATGATTGGGCAATACGCACACGGGAATGAACCGAGTCATCATATCATTTACCTATATGCTTTTACGGATCAATTCATGCAAGGTCAAAAGTACATTCATCAGGTCATGCAAGATTTTCATAACAACACGCCTAACGGGATGATTGGTAATGATGACTGCGGACAAATGAGCGCTTGGTACATTTTAACAACTTTGGGTTTTTATCCAGTCAATCCTGCTAATGGTACCTTCATTTTTGGTGCACCCCAAGTTAGAAAAGCAACGCTATTACTTCCTGAAAAACAATCATTTAAGATAATAGCCAAGCATTTTTCGATGGCCAATATTTTTCAGGATGAAGTGGTCTTGAATGGCCAAAAACGAACTCAAAATACAATACGCTATTCGGAAATCATGCAGGGTGGTACTTTGCGGTTTCAAATGATTCCGAAGGAAGAAAATTAAATGCATAGAAACCCATGAAAAAGAATAGTTTACTTCTGCTTATATTGCTCATTTCCAAATTTATAAGTGCGCAAATTCGAAAAGATTCAAAAACTCAAGGTGAAATCATTTACCATGTTTGTCAGCGAAGTTTTTATGACAGCAACGGCGATAGCCACGGAGACCTCAACGGACTGCGCCAAAAATTACCTTACCTTCAGGATTTAGGCGTGACCTCAATTTTACTATTTCCGCTTTACGAAGCCGATTGCTACCACAACTATTTTGCAAACAATTTCGAACAAATTGATCCCGAGTTTGGAACCATGCAAGATTACCTTGATTTGGTCAAAGAAGTACACCAACGTGGTATGAAAATCTACCTTGACATGGAAACTCAATACGTCACTTCAGAACATTTATGGTGGAAAGATGCGGTAGGAAATCTGAACTCACCTTACAGCGATTTTATCCTGTTCGAAGACGTTGCGCATCAAACACCGGCTACCATGGTTTTTGATTTAAGAATTCTAAATGGTTATGATGGTAAAGTCATTACGGCCACCACGGTTAATTTAAAAAGTAAAAAGGTTCTCAATTACAACATTCAATTGTTTTCTTATTTCATGGATCCAAACAAAGATGGCAAATTTGAAGATGGGGTCGATGGCTTTCGCCTGGATCATGCAATGGATCACTTGGATGGAAAACCAACACTTACCAATTTATTTGCGACATTTTGGAAGCCATTAATTCAGTCTTTAAAAGACATCAATCCAACAATTATAATCGTTGCCGAACAAGCCAATTGGTCCGATTACGGTTTTGAGTATTTCGAGAAAGCAGGAGTTGATCGCATGTTCGGCTTTGGTTTACAACAGGCTATTTTATCCTTTGATAAGGAGCAAATTATTCAAAATGCTGAAATTATTTTCAACAAAACGCCTCAGGGGAAAGAGCAAATCATTTTCATTGAAAACCACGACATCGATCGCTTTGCATCGATAGAAACCAATTTTGAGAAGCAAAAAACGGCAGCAGCATTGATGTTACTTATGGGAGGTGTGCCTTCTATCTACTACGGCCAAGAAATTGGAATGCAAGGCAAAGTTTATTCTTTTGGAAATACCGACGGCAATGATATTGGTCGCAGAGAAGCATTTGAATGGTACGCCAGTGGAGAGGGGAAAGGCATGTCTTTTTGGTATAAAGATACCGGCCCATGGTGGACAAACAGGAATTCCAAACCCAATGATGGCATATCTTTGGAAGAAGAAAGCACGGATCCACTGTCTTTGTATAATTTCTACAAAAAGATGATCCAACTTAGAAATAGTCATTTGGCTTTATCCCAAGGCACCTATCAAAACGCACCCAACAACAACCAATCTGTACTTAGCTTTTACCGTATAAGCAACAAGCAAAAGGTTATGGTAATCGTGAATTTATCTGGCGAAGCCCAACGCTTCCAAATGGATCAAGAAGTTAAAAATGCAACAAACCTGCAACAAACCAATGCTTCATTCGAAAAGCAAATCATGCTAAAGCCCTATGAGTTCCAAGTTTGGGAGGTGAAAAAATAAAATTCTTCCTTTTTCATTTTAACTGGGATTACGCGCTGCGCGCGAGAACCCATTGAACCGACGTGCAGTGGATCAAAGCAAAATTTAGAGATACTTTTTTGTTGAATCAATGCTACGCATTTGATTGAATTCGTATTTCATCCATTAAAGAAAGCTTTATGGCTGAAATCCTGAACTCAATAATTTCCTTCGGAAATTGATTCAACAAAAAAAGCACCTCATTCGAGGTGCTTTGATCAGAGTGATTCCGCTGGGATTCGAACCCAGGGCCCATACATTAAAAGTGTATTGCTCTACCAGCTGAGCTACGGAATCTGCCGTTTTGAGGGTGCAAATATATGGATTATCTTTAGATAACACAAAGAAATATGTGGTAATTTCGTAAATATTTTTTGTAAGTAAATCAATATACTGATTGCCAAGGTTCTAAAAATGATCGATAAACCAATTTTCTTGATAGGTATGATGGGAAGTGGGAAGACAAGCTTAGCAAGGGCGTTTTCTCGGGAGCTATCCATTCCATTGCTCGATACCGATCAAGCAATTGAAAAAGAAGTTGGATTAACGATCGCTGAAATATTCTCACGACATGGTGAGGCTTTTTTTCGTGCCAAGGAGCAAGAACTCATCGTCTCGCTTACAGCTGAACCAAAAATAGTGGCTTGCGGCGGAGGTTTGCCTTGCTATCATGGATTGATGCAAATGTTACTCGATAAAGGTGTTGTAATCTATTTGGAGGCGCTAGTAAAAACCTTGTTTGAACGGATAAACACTGGAAATGAAAGACCATTGTTATCTGACTTTGACAATTTCAATCAACGGTTCATGGAACGAAATGGCGTCTATCAACTGGCGCATTACAGGTTAGATGCAAACCAGTCTGAACAACAAGTTTTGGTAGCTTGCCTTAAGTTGCTTAGTACAAATCCTTCTTGAATCCTATCGTAAAATTAAAGAAGAACGGCGAAATGAAATTTGTTTGACTCGCTGTGCTGTTACTCCCATTTGCTAATAAAAGATAATAAACGGAGAGGTCTGTGTAAAATGTTCCTGTTGCAGGGATGGTGTATTTTACTCCTCCTTGAAGAAAACCACCGATGGCTAATATTCTTCCTTCTTTGATTTCTGAAGGATCCGTAGTGTAAAGTGCTTCCCATGTATAAACACCACTCACATCCGTTTTATCATATGTTTTCTTGACGTTGCCGCTGCCAAACATCAGTCCGGAACCGCCGTAGCCAGCAAAGCCGTTGTCGTAATCGTTACCGATGTAATAGCGGTTCCCACCTTCAAATAGAAAATAGCTTGTTTTGAGTTGGCTATTGACTGCAAGAATGTAAGGATTTGTGTTTTGATTGATTGCAGTTACGTAAGAAGTGGTGGTGAGGTCATTTGCTTTTGGTAGTAAATAATTGACACGTCCATAAAATGTAACATCTCCGCTTCTTGGTATTTCAAAATGAGCATGCAGACCAGGCATGTTTAATTTCTGGGTAGTTGAGCCATTATTGATGAAATTAGTTAGGCTCAAACCC
>JBIPMW010000305.1:0-4594 GCA_044376455.1 Crocinitomicaceae bacterium
GTGATCCGGCCTATCCAGCGGGCTACATCAAGGTCCGAGTCAAGGTGAGAGTCGTGGTCGAACCACATGGTGATGGGAGCCGTGATGGGCAGGCTGTGAACCATGCGCCGCATCATGGGGTATTTAAACAAATTCACGGGCTGCTCAAAAACAATAGCCCTGTGAAAGTGTTTATCTATCTGTTCGCGCAGAAACGCCGTGGTGCTTTCGCCCACAGCGTTGCACCCAAAACGAAACTCGACGTTTTGGGCGGCGAGGTCACGCATCGGGCTATTTAACACCCGCTGCGCTAACTTCAGATATTTTTCGCCCGCGCCGTAAAATAAAATACAGACACAGACGGCGGCTCCATCCGCCATAGCGACTCCGTTCGCTTACAGATTAGTGACGTTGGCCTCGATGATGTCAGCGATCTTTTCGAACTTGGCGCCGTTGTCGTTTAACGCCACTAAGTTTCGGCAAATCTCACCCTTTGACGCAAACTCCGTGTCTTCGTTCCGAAACCTGCCGTCGTCGGATTTCAGTCCCGCCCAACTCCGCACGGTTTCAGGCAGCACTGTTGGGTCGTCGTTGAACTCAAACACGGTACTGGTTTCGGGCGCTTCATAACCGTACGGCTCGATTTCTAGCACGCGCAGCCCCTTTTTCTTTTTGCGCTTGCAGTCGTTTTGATACAACTCGCACAGCACACCAAGACAACAGTGGCGTACCAGCCCTTTCTTCGTTTTCGTCTTCAACACGCTCTTCGCCTGTTTGTACTTTCCAGACCGAAGAGCCCTAACCCACTTTTTGGCTATTTCCTTTTTCATCAGAGTTTGACCTTCTTTAAATCTGCTTTCGCCACGGCCACGGGTAGCACCACCGGGCCTGTCCGTGACCGAGACAGCAACTTGAACGCCATCCGGACGTCAGCGTCGTCTGGTTCTTCTTTCTGCTGCACCGCGGTCATGATGCGCTCTACGCATGTCATGAACTCGTCCCGTGACTTCTCGGTGCCGAAGAAATACCGGACCGAGAACTGCGTCACTGCCTTGCCGGCATGCTCGGGAGCAACAGATCGCTTCTCCCACGCCCGGCCCGTTTCGTCGCGCGTGTACACGAATTGAATCCGGCCAAGCGCGTCGTACACCACTAGCACGACAGAGTCTTCTGGCTTGGGCGCCAGTGCAAACACATGTGGTGTTTTTGTGGCCGGAATAAAAGGCAAGGCTTCAAGCACCTCGCCGTCTAACGCCAGCCGCATCAAGTGCACGGGAAACGCGCGCGTCTTCCCGGGCGTCTCACTCACCATGAAATCCGCCTCAATGGCACCGACTCCGGGCTCGATGACAATGGGCACATTCTTTACTGTGAACATACATGCCCCTTATCGAGTAATGTCGGAACGGCGACGAGGCTGCGCCGCGGCAGCATCTTCTTCGGTCTCTTCTTCGCCCAGTTCGTCGAGAACTTCTGTCTGCACCTTGGCGCACATCGCCACGTGGTCAGCCACAAGGTCCGACATGCGGTCAAAGTTTTCCCGCATTTCGGCAAAGTAACTGCAAATCGTCGTGTCGAGTTTGGCCGGCGGGGCGTTGGCAATATCGTCATAGATATTATCTTCTGCCTCACTGAGCCACAGTTTCTCGGAGCGGGCGATGAAGCGCCGCTGGTGCGTCAGCAGGTCGAGCAGTTGCTGCTTCAGGCCCTTGGGCGCCTGATGCGTGCGACCGCCGGTTTTCTGCTTGCCGCGCATCTCCTGCAGTTCCAGCGCCAGATTGCGCGCCGTAAACGCCTCTTCAGCGCACTTCTCCTCCAGTGTCGCCCGCTGGTCATTGTCAGGAACCTGCGACAGCAGTTGGATATGCGACACTGTCAGGCGCCACCGTGGGCGGTCCGGGCAGCGCAGCGACAGCAGCCGCGTGATATCCGCCTCACTGGAGTACTTCTCGTAAAAGCCGACGGCGCTGCGTAACTGGTCGGCTGTGTACACCGGCGCAAAGATACTGATGATGAGCGACGCGCCGTCCACATGCGCTGCACGTTGCTCGGGCGTTAGGTACGTCTCGGGCGCATTCTTTACGTCCGTGATCAACTTTCCAACCTGCCAGAACGCCGTCAGGCTTGCCACCTGCACATCGCCGAAGATTTGGTCAATCTCCGACACCACGCTCTGCATTTCATCCGTAAGTGTCGACAGAAAATCCTGTGTCACACCGCCGGCAGGGGCTTGCCCTCCGCCGACAAAATCGGCCTGAATAATTGACATCGCCTTGGATTTCCGTCCCATTCGTTTCTCCTCACTTAATAGGTAATAACAAATCCATAGCGGCACTCTGCAAAAGGTCCCGCGTTATGTGATACTGATTGCGCGAATAGCGCAGTATTGAACAAAATAAGTCATACATGTTTCTTGCCGCCATAACTTCTTTGGTGTACACGTCGATTGGATTTCGCGCATCCAAGTCGCTGCCCACCGCCGAAGCGTTTTTACAAATCTGCCGTGCGTCCTCCCTGTTGATCTTGAACTTTGCAAGGTATCCAACCCAATGCGCAATGGCTGAATCCATTGCCGTCTTTGTTGGCGAGTAGCCCAGCGGTATCGCGGCCAGTCGGTGAACGTTTTTGGCGACGGCGTCCATATCCAGTCCGCGGTCGGTTGTGCGGATGACTAACGACGTGGCTCTGCCCACGAGATCAGCACCAGTGTGGCGAACGCCGGAATGCTTCGTCCGGGTTTCCATGGCTGCCCCAAACTTCGTAAATAAGCACAGGTTGGCACGGATTGCCAACCCCGTGTCTTCACGATTCGAGAAGTACCAGCCGCCGGCAAACGTATGCCGCGGATCAACATACAGATCGTTGCGTTTGGTTGTCCCATCCGCGTAATACAGCCGCATTTCCCGCCCGCTAATCTCTGCCCTGTAGAACTCGGCGTCCGGCTGTTTGATCCGCAGTTCGTCGGCCACAATGTTAAAGAACACCGCGTTGTCGAGGAGCCTGTGGTCGAGGCCGAGAAACCCCTCGATGGTCTTCTCGCGGTGGTTGATCAGCAGCGTGCGTTCCCGCAGGGCTTCAAATCGTGCCCGCAGCGCCATGTTGTAGATGCTAATCCCAGCCGCGAGGTCACCGTTGGCCGCACTCGCCGCGAATCGGTAGCGCGTTTCTCCGGCCAGTTCATTGAACACGCTGTTGAGCCCAGAAATCAAAGCGTTGGACACAGCCGCAAAACCAATCGCATTGAACCGATAACCAGTTTCGGCCACACACCCGTCCGCTGACATGAGCAGTTGCGACTCGTCCACAATTGGAATGGACTCAGTTTCGGCGCTGCGCTGCGTCAGGAAATCTCGGCACCCGTCGAACTGCGTCGAGTTAAAACTGGTTGTTAGCACAGGAGCGAACACACTGCGCAGTTTTTGCGCTGTCGCTGGGTGAAGTACGTCCCTGCCCGCCATCGTTCAATCTCGTTCCTGATACCATTCTGAACCCAGCGCCTTGAAAAACGACGCCGACGATTCGACGGTCAATGATTGCCGGTCATGCTGGAAGAGCCACCGAAAACTGGGCTGCGACCCGTCTGTTTCCACTGCCAGATTATGCGCGCAAAACATTTTTCTGGCAAGAGAAAAGAGAAATACAAACTTCTCGTCGTCGGCTACTTCAAACTGTTCAAGGTTGTTGGAAATAGCCCGGAGCAACAAGTTATTTTTGGGCCGCAGAATCTCGTGCAGCGGCAGTTCGTACAAGCCGACTTTCTTGTAACCGCCAGAGCCGTCCAGCATCTTGCCACACCAGCCAATGCGCTTCCCGCAGAGTTTCGCGGGGAAGTCGGGGAAGAAGCCGTTGAACCAGTGGAAACTGAAATACGGCAGGCCGGTTTCATCGCGGCACTGGTTGACCAACTTACCCCAACTTACCGGCGTTATCCCGCACTCCGTGATCACGCGGCGAACGGCACGATTCTCGTAGGACTGCTGGTAGTTGAACTTATCGTCATCAAACAAGTTGTTAAAGAACTGGTCGCGATCCATTGATTAATCCATGAAAAGTGCCTTCCGGGCTAATTCTTCGCACGCCTGACGGTCGCGGTTGTACGTGCCGTCAGGGCGTCTCGGGCACGAAATCAATCGCAGCGCCGACTCGTACTCGGCCGTACGGGCCTGCAGGTCGAGGAGGTCTTGCTTCAGCCGCTCGTTCTCTAGATCAGTTATGTCGCCATTGCTGATAAGCGCCGCGAGCCTGTCGAGTTCTGTGGCGGCTTCATTCAACGTAGTGACACTGACATCAGCGCCGTTGCGTAACTGGCGTGAAAGCGGATGCATTAACGTCCTCCGGGTTTAGTCGACTTGGCCTAGGGGGTCAAAGTCTGACGGGATAATACTGTCGCCAGAAACGCTCGACGCGGCCATCAGTTCTGGCACGTCGGTCATCTGCTGGTTTTTCAGTTCCGACATAACCTGCTCACGATATTTCCGAGCCGGGTTACATACGGTGTACTCGTTGACGCCAAGCAGTCCGTGGAGAATGCCCATGACTTTCTTGTTATCTTCGAGGATAATCGAGGCTTCCACTTCGGAAACTGCCTCCTGCTTCGAGATGCCGAGAGCCGTGG
>JBIPMW010000361.1:0-4587 GCA_044376455.1 Crocinitomicaceae bacterium
TTTATTTCAGTGGTTAAGTAACTCAATGAAACGAGTTTCTGGTGGTAAAATTGGAGAGGCGATCGATTTACCACCAGTGAATTGGGGACAAATTACCACCTAGAGGACAGTTAATTATGTGGAGAACGTTGTGTCAATCGGTAATCGGTAGTTTTCATGTGCAAGGGGGATTACCCTGTCAAGATTATGGTGCTTATAAATTATTGGGTCAGGATGTTTTGATTGGAGCCGTGGCCGATGGGGCCGGTAGTGCCAAACGTTCGGATTTGGGGGCGAAAATAACAGTTAAAGCAGCGCTGCAATTTTTAGAGGAAAATCTCAAAAAAACAGCATTTGCGGCAACTGAAACTGAAGCAGAATTAGAGGAAATATTCCGGCGACTGTTGGCTTATGTTCAGCAAATTCTCCAAGAAGAAACCGAAAAAGAACAGTTAGACATTAATGATCTAGCGACAACTTTACTGGTTGTTTTGGTTACTTCAAAACGGTTAGCGGCGATGCAGATAGGAGATGGTTTTATTGTCTTCAAACCTCTGGGTGGAAATTATCAGTTATTGTTGCAGCCTGACAAGGGGGAATACATCAATGAAACCACTTTTGTTATTTCTAGTAATGCTTTGGAGGATATGCAAATAAAAGTTTTAACCGAGCCAGTTGCCTTTATTTGTGTGGCGACAGATGGAGTGGAAAAGGTATCGATCGATTATAAAAATTGGCAGCCTTTTCCGCCTTTTTTTCAGCCATTAGAGGAATATTTACAACAGACAGAAACGCCATTGCAGGAAGATCTCAAAGAATTTTTAGAGCGGGAGGATTTAAATAAGTTAACAACCGATGATAAAACCTTACTCCTAGCTTTTTGTTTAAGAAACTGAGGGGTTTAAGAAACCGGGTTTGTTTGACAAACCCGGTTTCTGGATCGAAATTTTTGATCCCTTGTGTCAAGGTGCTACCTTGGGACCTAATATTAACGAATCTACCTCAAACAATCGTGAGCAGAAAATCTATCAAAAGTAATCTGTAGGTTGGGTTGAGGAACGAAACCCAACTCAATTATTAAAAAGTGTTGGGTTTCACTATCGTTCAACCCAACCTACGATGGGACTAAGGCTGAGGGGTTTAAGAAACCGGGTTTCTGGATCATAGCGTTCCTAGGTAAAACAATCGTGAGCAAAAAATCTATCAAAAGCGACTTGAAGAGAATTGATGCGATGACGGATGAGAATATCGATTATTCTGATATTCCGCCGTTAGGTGATGAATTCCTTACCCAAGAAACAGTATCTTTTTCGACATCAAAGCAGCAATTAACTATACAACCTATGGCAGATTTAATCGTCCGCAATATCGATGAAGCCATCGTCAAAGCTCTCAAAAAGCGAGCCAGCCAACACGGGATCAGTGCCGAAGCCGAACACCGCCAAATCTTAGAAAAAGCCTTGCTGCAACCGCAACGAAAATCCCTAGCAGAGGTGCTATGCCAGATTCCCAACGTTGGCAACGATTCAGACTTCGATCGCGTTCAAGATGACACAGCCAAACCAGTATTTGATTGATACTAAGTAGGTAGGCGTTAAAAATTATCAGACACCCCCGTTATCAAGGGTAGGGTTGATTCATGAATCAACCCTACCTTATCAAGGGGGGATCAAGGGGGGATTAAAGGCAAAATCCATTTTTAATTTAATTATAACCAGCTACTTAATATTATTAGTAAGTGAGCAAGATGCTCACACTTATAATAAGTAGGTAGGTGTTAAAAGTTGTCAGGCACCCCCCTTATCAAGGGGGGCAGGGGGGATCCCCCCGCCGATCGGCACCCCCCTTATCAAGGGGGGCAGGGGGGATCGGCACCCCCCTTATCAAGGGGGGCAGGGGGGATCGGCACCCCCCTTATTAAGGGGGGCAGGGGGGATCGAACCCAAAATCTATCTTCAATTTAATTATAACCAGCTACTTATATCTAACTTATTAGAAACGACTAGATAAATTTTTCTGAACAGCACAAATACTCGGAGATTTTTTGATGTCTTTAACTTATCGCTGTCAACTACAGAATCGCTGGATTACACTGACGCAAGAACTGGCGAACAGTGGCGAAGCGAAAGTATGGCACACTAACTTTAATGGGTACTTAGCGAAAATCTACCACAATCCCCATAATGAAAGGGTTGATAAATTACAGTTAATGGTGAGAAATCGGCCTGGGGATCCTAATGCTCATCTTAACCATATTTCCTTCGCTTGGCCCTATTCTATCTTGGAAGATAACCAGGGAAAAGTCGCTGGTTTTTTAATGCCAGAAGTGGTGGGTTCAGAAACATTATTAAAGCTTTGTACGCCCAAGTTAAGAAGACAAGACAAGTTAGAAGCTAATTGGTATTTTCTTCATGTAGTAGCGCGGAACATAGCCGCTATTATCCAAGCAATTCACGCTAAAGGTTATGTTTTGGGAGACATCAAGCTAGAAAATATCTTAGTGAATAATCGGGCGTTGCCTACAATTATTGATACAGATTCATTTCAAGTATCAGATCCGGATAGTAGTAAAATATATCGGTGTTTAGTTGGTTCAGAAGGATTTACACCGGCGGAATTAATTGGAGTAAATATAGCAGATGTAGATCAAACAGAAGTGCATGATCGCTTTCGATTAGGAGTTGTTATTTATTATCTATTATTTAGCGGGCCGCCGTTTCGGGGATTGTGGCAAGGAGCAGGAGATTCCCTGGAACAGTCGGAACTAATTCGACGGGGACTCTGGCCTTTTTCTGGTGATAAATTGGTTGTACCTAGTAATACAACAATCCCATTAAATATTTTACATCCCGACTTACACGCCCTATTTTTGCGCTGTTTCAATGAGGGACATAAATTCCCCCACAGACGACCGACGGCTGAGGAATGGCGTGGTACTTTGGAAGCTGCACTAAAAGAGGTTATACGCTGTGGCAAAGTTGATAATCATTACTACAACCGCAGTTACGGAAAGTGTTATTGGTGTGAGCGATCTAGTGATTTAAATTTTGATATTTTTCCGGGTAAAAGTATCGCTAATGTGACATCTACACCGTCACCTAAAGTAGCGCCAACTCCACTGACAAACTTTACCGAAAACCTACCCAATGGAATAACACTGGAAATGGTAGGCTTACCAGCAGGTCAATTTCTCATGGGCTCTCCTGATAGTGATCCCGATGCTGCAAGTTGGGAAAAGCCTCAACACCAAGTTCAAGTAAACAGTTTTGCGATTGGGAAATATCCAGTTACTCAGGCGCAATATGAAGCAGTAATGGGAACCAATCCCTCTTGGTTTAAAAATAATCCGCAAAATCCGGTAGAAGATGTTAGCTATAGCTGGGACGACGCTCAAGCCTTTTGTCAGAAATTGAGTCAAATAACCGGGAAAACCTATCGCCTACCGACGGAAGCGGAATGGGAATATGCTTGTCGTGCGGGGACCACTACTCGCTATTATTTCGGTGATGATGCTAATCAGTTAGGAGATTACGCTTGGTATAAAGGAAATTCTCAGGAGACAACTCATCCTGTGGGCCAGAAAAAGCCCAATGCTTGGGGACTCTATGACATGAGTGGCAATGTTTGGGAGTGGTGCGAAGATTATTGGCATGATAGCTATAAAAATGCGCCAAGTGATGGCAGTGCCTGGCTAACAAAAAATGACGATAATTATCATATTTCTCATATAATTCGTGGCGGCTGTTGGGGCCTCGATCCCGGGTATTGCCGTTCCGCGTCTCGCGCCCGCAGCGGCGGCGGTTTTCTGGCCGTCAGCCTCGGTTTTCGGGTGGTGTGCGTCCCCACTGTGACATCTACACAGTTACCTATCGCTACTGTGACATCTACACCGTTACCTAAAGTAGCGCCTCCAGCGCCCTCTTCGCCACCACCTCCCCCAGCAAAGCTAACTCCATTTACCGAAAAAATATCCAAGGGAATAACACTGGAGATGGTAGGCTTACCAGCAGGTAAATTTCTCATGGGCTCTCCTGACAGTGATCCCGATGCTAAAAGTTATGAAAAGCCTCAACACCAAGTTAAAATAAACAGTTTTGCTATTGGGAAATATCCAGTGACTCAGGCACAATATGAAGCAGTAATGGGAACAAATCCCTCTAAGTTTCCAAATAATCCCCAAAATCCGGTAGAAAAGGTTAGTTGGGATGATGCTCAAGCCTTTTGTCAGAAATTGAGTCAAATAACCGGGAAAACCTATCGCCTACCGACAGAAGCGGAATGGGAATATGCCTGTCGTGCGGGGACTACTACTCGCTTTTATTTCGGTGATGATGCTAATCAGTTAGGAGATTACGCTTGGTATGACGGAAATTCTCAGGATAAAACTCATCCTGTGGGCCAGAAAAGGCCCAATGCTTGGGGACTCTATGACATGAGTGGCAATGTTTGGGAATGGTGCGAAGACAATTCGCACAATAACTATATCGGAGCGCCAAAGGATGGCAGTGCTTGGCTGACAAATGATAATGATTATCACATACTGCGGGGCGGTTCTTGGTACGACTTTCCAAATTACTGCCGTTCCGCGATTCGCAACGGCAACAACCG
>JBIPMW010000400.1:0-4234 GCA_044376455.1 Crocinitomicaceae bacterium
CGCCGCCACCCTGAGCGAAAAAACCCGCGGCGAGCTGTTTCCGGCTGTCTGGATTGATTGGGATCTCGCTATGCGATTCTGCACAACTTTGACCGAGCTCGAGCGAGAAGCGGGCCGATTGGCGGCGACACAGCGCTACCGGTTACCGACTGAAGCCGAGTGGGAATATGCGTGTCGCGCTGGCACGACAACTGCATATTCGTTTGGCGACAACCCCAAGGGCTTTCGGGACTATGGTTGGTGCCGAGAAAACTCCAACAACAAGCTGAATAAGGTGGGCCTGAAAAAGCCGAATCCCTGGGGCCTGCACGATATGCACGGCAACGTGTGGGAGTGGTGCTCGGATTGGTACGACACGGCCCTCAAGGGCGGCGTCGACCCGACTGGTCCGGTGACCGATCCCGGCCACGACGTCAACCAAATGGTGATGGGCCGAATGCCGAGCCGTGTCATTCGCGGCGGAAATAGATATTGCAAGCCGCAGCTTTGTCGCTCCGCCCATCGCGCCGGATGGGGGCACGAGGGCTGGAGGCTGGACATTCTGGTTGGGTTTCGCGTCGTCTGCAGTCGGTGACTTTTTCGCCGTCGTTTCCTCCGCATTGAGGTCGTGGGCGCAGACGATCTGGCGATGAACAGCCGCGATGTAGTTGCACCCTCGCTTGGGGGGAGTGTATCTTGAGCTGAAACTGGGAACGGGGCTCCCAGATCAACGAGTCGACGGTGAGCTCCAACAAGAGGCGTCAGCCATGGTCGATCCGTGGACCTATTTTCTGGTCGAGGAAATCATCTTTCCCGAGGAAAGCGGCGGAGTAACTGGGGAAGGCGCGTTCGGCACGGACAACCAGCCCGCTGGGCCGCCCCCTGAGATTGTGGATCACGAACGGGCAGCCCGCCCGGCGCAGGACCTGCCCACGCCCGAATCTGACGCCGGATCTCCATCCAGTGCAGCACAACTGTCTGCCGCTGAAGCCCGTCGGCGTCTCAAGGGATCGGAATTCTCCCTCGACATCGACGATGCGGAGACGGTCGCACCGGACGCGGCGGCAGTATTGGCCCGTTTCAACGGCGACCTTTATCTCAGCTCAGTCACAACACTTTCTCTCTCCGTAGCCCAGGCTCTCCGCACGCACCGTGGCACGCTTTGCCTCAATGGCCTTACTTCAGTCAGTGCGGAGGTTGCCAGAGCATTAGCCGAGCACCCTGGCCGCCTGGAACTCGATGGGCTTACCGATCTACCGGCTGAAGTAGCGCGGGCCTTGGCGAGTCATCGCGGAGACCTTTCTCTCGCTGGCGCAATCACGATCGAAGACGACGCGGCAGCAGCACTCGGCAGTCATGTCGGCGACCTCGAACTCACCGGCCTTACAGAGCTTACGGTACCGGCTGCCGCCGGGCTGGCAAGAAACACTGGCACTCTGCGGCTCAACGGCGTGACGGCGCTCGCCGACGATGCGGCACGAGCCCTGGCGAACCGCGCTCATCCGTTGGAGCTCAACGCCTTGCTCCACGCGTCACCTGCAGCGCTCGTGGCTTTGGCGGGTCTCGATGCCGACATCTCCCTCGACTCGCTTGAAGACCTTCCGGCCGCTGCTGTCGGCGTATTTTCGACAAGGGACTGGGGCACCTCGCTCAATGGGCTGGCGTCACTCGACAGCGTGCCGTTGGCTGCGCGCCTGGCCCTTAACAACGATCTCTGCTTAGACAACCTTCGGTCGCTATCATCGGCGGTGGCTGACGCGCTTGCCCGGCACGAAGGCGGTCTGTCATTCGGGGCACTGAGGACGCTGTCCGCCGAAGCAGCCGCCGCACTGTCGAACCATAAAGGCGGTAGTCTCTCGCTCGGCGGGCTGAAGAGACTGGGTGACGACGTCGCATCCGCTCTTGCTGGCTATTCGGGCACGATTGATCTTCGTGATGTATCCGCGCTCTCCCTTACCGCAGCTGGGCATCTCGCCACGCTCCGGGGCGATCTTTACCTCGACGGACTGCCCGCTCTCCCTCCAGCGGTAGCATCGGCTCTCGCACGGCACCGAGGGGGCATGCTGTCGCTCGATGGTATCCGCACCCTGCCACCCGAGGTGGCCCGGATTCTGGCGGCTCGCCCCGCCGACTTGTCGTTGGATAGCGTGGAGTTGATCGACGAGGCCACGGCAGTGAACCTCGCGCTGCACACAGGCGAGTTGACGCTTTACGGGCTCGCCCGACTTTCAGCGACGGCAGCGGCGGCCCTGAGCCAACATCCACGTCTCTTGCTGGCCGACGAAATGGAAGCGCGGATCCGCAAGGCGCGTAAGAACGCCCGCAAAACTCCCCCTCCGCCGGCCGCTTCACCCTTGGACGCCCCACTTACTCGACCATATCAATCTCAGCCGGAGTCTGATTCAGCCCCTCAGCCCACGCTTGAGGTCCCGGCCCCCCCCACGGATGCCCGAAAAGTCTACGCCGCGCCTGTCGTACGGGAGTTGACGGCCGAGAGCTTTCGAGCGGCGCTCAAGCGATGTGAAGGCAATCAACTGCTGCTTGACTCGATCGTCCGGCTCGCCCCCGACACCGCTGCCGTCCTCCTGGAGCACGACGCGGCGCACCTGTCGTTGGGCGGGCTCAAACAGATCACGCCGGAGGTTGCGGCGATCCTTGCGCGGCGTGGCGGCTCACTCGCCCTCCACGGACTCAGCGAACTCCCCCCGGAAGTCGCCTCTGCTTTGGCACATCACAGCGGGTGGCTTGCGCTCGATGGGCTCCAAGAACTCTCGGCAGAAGCGGCCGCAGCGATCGTCACGCATGAGCATTCGCTTTCGCTCTGCGGCCTGAAGGTCATCTCTGATGACGTCGCCGAACGACTGGCAAGTTACCGTGGAATCCTGACGCTAAACCACAACACAGGCGTCTCCACGGCAGGCCGCACCATGCTCACGAGTGGATGCGCGACAATACGATTCGGCTAACGCGACGGCGACGTAAGTCGTGGGCTACCGCAGGTGTGCCCATCAGAGACGGACTTGCTCTCATGCGCGATAGCCTTGCATCTCTGGACGCAACTCCGCGAGCGCGGAGTCGAGGTGCCGAAGACGATGACGACTAGGTGGGGCGGCAGCTATGCGGCAGCCGGGATCGTCGTATGAAGCCGGGCGATCCGGCACGCTGCTCAAGGTGAAGAGTTTCCTCGATGCCGAAGCCACTGTCCTCCGTCACCAGCCGGGCCGCGGAAAACTTCGTGGCTTCATGGGCGCGTTGGTCGCCTCGCTCCCAGACGGCACCACCTTTGCCGTCGGCACCGGATTCTCGGACCGTGAGCGGGCCGACCCGCCGCCGGTCGGCAGCGTGATCACATTTTGCTATCAGGAGCTGTCGAAGGCTGGCGTGCCCCGCTTCCCATCTTTTGTGAGAATGGCCGAGAGCCCTGCCCGTCGTTCTCGAACAAGAATGCGCAAGCCCTGAGACAAGGGCTGGTCAGTCGCATATTAAGTATTGCCAACCGGCTTCACTTCAGTGGGCACCCAGACGCCGCTCGCGCGCTTTCCACACAGTGCTCTGCCGATCAGTTTTAGGCCAGACATTTCGCCGACCGCAATCACTGCGAACACCCGCTTGTTGAGTCCGAAAAATGACTTTGTTCCAAACAGAATATGTGCCTTTTTAGAAATCGACGTCAGGTAGTCGCAGCCTTGCACTCCGCGAAAGGCGTCCGGCAACGCCCTCGCTAAAAAGTTTCTGTCCGGAAAGACCTTGCCAGTTCGCGTCCCGTCCAGCACCTCGCGCAGCGGCCCAAACTCGCCCGATGCATTGAGAAGCCGTTTATCGAGCTGTACCCCGGACAGCCGGCACTCCGCCGTCGCCGCAAGCGGCAAGTATCGGTCGGTCCACTGACAGAACGCGACCTCGTGCCTTCCCGCTGGCTGGCCATCCGCCAAGGCCACCGTGTGCTCGGGCTGCAACCAGGCGCCGGAGACCACACTCTTTACGAGTTCGCTCGTGGTTCCGATTACACCCGACACGAGGCACTTTCGAAGCAGCCGCTTATCCACCACCTTCCCCGACACTTCGCTCGAAGCCGCCTCGTCCGGCAACAAAGCCGCCCCAGACTCGGCACACGTGCACATCCGGTCGGCTAGAGCGACTCTGCCACTCGCAGCACTGGCCTTGAGCCGAGACTTTCGCGCCTTCAGTCCAGAGAGGCAGCACTCGGCAAGGCCGGCGGGAAGCACCTTCTCACCTGTTGCCGCACACTCAACAA
>JBIPMW010000165.1:0-4564 GCA_044376455.1 Crocinitomicaceae bacterium
GCGGGCGAAATATTTTTGTCTCTTTATTGGCATTTTTCATTCCTATTGGAAGTGGTTTCTTTGTGGGAACGGCTTTTCATCAACCCGTTATGACCACCGTTTTCATCGGGCTGTGTGTAGCCATCACTGCACTTCCTGTAAGTATCCGAATTTTAATGGACTTAGGTAGGCTCAACAGCAGCATTGGGCAAAAAATCATTTCCGCTGCAATATTCGATGATGTATTAGCTCTGACAATACTTGGTGTATTACTCGATTTTAAACACATCGACTCATCCTATTCAGAAGTAACAAAGATGACAATTTGGACCATTCTAAAATTGTTGCTATTCGTCGCTGTAATTGTGGGCACCTACAAACTCATTCAGCACTTTGCCAAACGCGAAAACTTCCTTGAAACACAATTGGATAAACTGATTAGTGTTTTAAAAGGAAAAGAATCCTTGTTTGCATTATTGTTTGTTTTCATTCTCATTTTTGCAACACTTACAGAAAGTATAGGGCTGCATTTCATCATTGGATCCTTTTTTGCCTCAATGCTTTTATCAAAAAACCTGATTGGCGAAAAGAACTTGCACACATTCCAGAAAACAACCAACAGCATGGCGATGGGTTTCTTAGCTCCTATCTTTTTCGCGGGAATAGGTTTGGAATTCAAACTAGGGTCTATTCAAAACATTGTATTGCTCCTCGCTATTTTGGCAGTTTCCTTCCTCTCCAAAATTATTGGTGGTTATATCGGAGGCCGCATTTCTTTGATGAGTCACAGACAATCCTTGACATTAGCCTATGGTCTCAACGCACGAGGAATTATGGAACTAGTAATCGCAAACATTGCCTTTCGCGAAGGATTCATCAATGTAGAAGTTTTTTCTATGCTCGTAATTATGGGCCTTGTGACGACGCTATCTACCCCATTTTTACTTAAAAGCTCCTTCAAGCGACTGGATCGAAAAGAAGCAAGTTGAAAAAACCAAGACCCACTTTCTGGCTTTATTTTCTGGGGGCATATGTTGTACTACAATTTGCTTGGTGGGGCTATCACCTGATTCAACTGAGCGCTTATATTCCGCAAGAAGACGCCAAATTGGCAAAGCGCATCGGAATGGTCATTGGTGAAGGCGCAGTCTTTTTAATCATTCTGATTTTTGGGATTTACCGCATTCGTAAATCTATTACGCGTGAATTTGAGTTGCAAAAGCGACAAAATAACTTCTTGCTGACAGTCACACATGAACTGAAAACTCCTTTAGCTGCGCTTAAACTTTATTTACAAACACTGCAAAAGCACAACCTTACTGAAGCAAAAAAAGAACAAATCATTGATGGCGCATTGAGCGAAAACGAACGCTTGGTACAGTTAATTGAGAACATCCTCAATACCTCAAGGGCTGAGAATAAAGCGTTTGAATTGCGCAAAGAAAGCATCAATCTTCTTGAATTTTTGCAGCAATTAACCGATCGCTATCAAAAAAGATACAAAGACCTCCTCTTTGTTGCAGCATTACCTCAAGCATTAGCACTAAAAGCTGATCCAAATATGCTCGAGACCATCTTTATCAACCTCATTGAAAATGCGGTTAAGTATGGCGGATCAAATCAACAGATTGAAATCAAAGCTGTTGCGCTAGACAAATTTGTCACCATTACAGTCAGTGATGAAGGTCCAGGAATTGCTCCACAAGAAAGGATAAATATCTTTGAAAAGTTCTACCGGATTGGCAATGAGGATACACGCAAAGCCGCAGGAAGTGGTCTGGGCTTGTATTTAGTGGCTGAATTAGTACGATTACACAACGGACAGGTGCGTTGCCAAGAAAATCAACCTAAGGGATGTGTTTTTGAGGTAATTTTGCCTTATGAATAAAAAACTCGGACTCATCATTCTCGATGGCTGGGGCTTAGGTGACCATAGCTCTTCAGACGCCATATTCCAAGCGAAAACTGCTTATATGGATAGTTTAATGGCAAACTATCCAAATGCCACGTTGCTCACCTCTGGTGAAGATGTTGGCCTGCCAAACGGCCAAATGGGAAATTCTGAGGTTGGCCATTTGAATATTGGTGCTGGACGCATTGTTTATCAAGAACTCACTCGTATCAACAAGAGTATCCGAGATGGCGAATTTCAGCAAGACAAAACAATTCTAGACGCCTTTCAATACGCTAAAAACGCCAATAAAAAAGTCCATTTTATGGGCTTAGTCTCTGAAGGTGGCGTACATAGTAGTCAGGAGCACTTGCATACACTTTGTAGCATGGCACAAGATTTTGGACTAGACAAGTATTATATTCATGCCATTACTGATGGCCGTGACTGCGACCCCAAAAGCGGTATGGCCTACCTTCAAAAACTAGAAGCGCATTTGAGTAAGCAAAACGGGAAAATCGCTACGCTCATCGGTAGGTACTACGCCATGGACCGCGACAAACGCTGGGAGCGCGTAGCCAAGGCTTATCATTTAATGGTGAACAGGCAAGGAGCACCCGCAAAAAGCGCAAGCGCTGCATTAGAAGCATCTTACGCGGCTGACATTACCGATGAATTCATCTTGCCACAACTCATTGACCCAAATGGAACCATTGAAAATGGCGACGCGGTCATCTTCTTCAATTTTAGAACTGATCGTCCACGAGAATTAAGTTTCGCTCTTACCCAAGAAGCTTTCCACGAACACAACATCCATCCGCTCGATTTGCATTTTTGTACCATGACTAACTATGATGCCAGTTTCAAGAATGTCCACGTCATCTTTGACAAAGACAACCTTGAAATGACCCTCGGCGAGGTACTTTCTAAAGCCGGGAAAACACAGGTTAGAATTGCAGAAACTGAAAAATACCCACACGTCACCTTCTTTTTTAGTGGTGGCCGTGAAGCAAACTTTGAAGGTGAAGATCGCCTTTTAATTGCCTCTCCAAAAGTAGCGACCTATGATCTTCAGCCGGAAATGAGTGCCGTTGAAGTTGGGGCGGCTATCACGCAACACATGGAGCAACAGCAACCTGATTTTATATGCCTCAATTTTGCCAATCCTGATATGGTTGGCCACACGGGCGTATTTTCAGCTATTGTTAAAGCTGTCGAGACGGTTGATCAACAATTGCAAAGAGTGGTGGAGTGTGGAAAGCAATTAGGCTATGAATTTTTAGTCATTGCAGATCATGGTAATGCCGATTACGCCATCAACCCAGATGGCAGCCCGAATACAGCACATAGCTTGAATCCGGTGCCCGTTGTTTTGGTTACGGAAGATCCTTCCATTCAAATTTCAGACGGGATTTTAGCTGATGTTGCACCAACAATCCTAGAACGCATGGGTCTTCAAAGACCTTTTGAAATGACTGGAAAAAGTTTGATTGCACTGAAGAACTAATATTTGAATGACAGCTAATTCTAAAAAGAATTATTGTCATCCTACGCTATTATTACTCTAAAACAATCCCTTTAGCTTTTAGCTGTGGAATCTCAACAAACTTCTTTGGATCTATTGAGTTTGCTTCAAAAACAAAGCGCTTGTCGTACATCACTTCGTCGGCCCAAAAGCTCACCCAAAACTCATTGTTGAGTGCGAATAAATCAGGCATGATGGGCTCAATTCTAGCCGCTTCATTTGGAAGCATAACTTCGATTCCCTTGCGAAGGGTAGATGTCTTGATTTCTTGACCTGTTTTTGGGTCAACCCCATAACCCGTTGAAGCCACAATGATGCCTTCAATGATATCTTCGCGGTTGCTCAGCATATAGACCACATACTCTGGTTCTTCTCCATCAATTGGTAATTCTACGAGTGCTAATGCTATGCCTTCAACTTTCGGACCTAATAAATCTTCTCTCATTTCTATTGAATACTAAAATTGAATACGTTGGCCATTTCCTTTAATAGTACTTGCTGTACTTCAGCAATCGTAACAACACGGCCCAATTCTTGAGCCATTGAAGTCACTGCTTTGTCTTGAATGCCACAGGGTACAATATTACCAAAATAACCAAGATCAGGTGCTACATTAAGGGCGATTCCGTGCATGGTAATCCATCGAGAACATTTAACCCCCATTGCGCATATTTTACGGGCACGTGGTGTGTCTGCATCAATCCATACACCTGTTAGTCCATCATAACGCGTGGCGCTAATTTGAAAATGAGCCAATGTTCGGATCACGGCTTCTTCTAAGTAACGCATGTATTTATGGATGTCTGTAAAAAATTGCTCTAAGTCTAGAATCGGATACATTACCAACTGCCCTGGGCCATGATAAGTAATGTCTCCTCCCCGATTGATCTTATAAAACTGTGCGTCTATTGCTTGTAAGTGGGCTTCATCGAGCAATAAATGCTCAGCCGCCCCACTCTTGCCTAATGTATAGACATGCGGATGCTCACAAAACAATAAATGCTGATCTGGTACTATTTCTGTGTCGTTTTTACGATTCGAGATTTTACAATCAACCGCTGCTTTTAGCAATTCCTCTTGAAGATCCCAAGCTTGTTTGTAATCAATGAGCCCTAAATCACGAACACATACAATCGGAAGTTGCTGCATTATCTGAGTACGTTAACATG
>JBIPMW010000268.1:0-4563 GCA_044376455.1 Crocinitomicaceae bacterium
CCGATCCGGGCTCCAATCAGCCGGGCGGGATCAAGACGACGTTTACGTATGCCGGCCCGGCGCAGCGGCTCGACGGCGTCACCGATCCCGAGGGTCGGGTCACAAAGCTCACGTTCGGCACGGGCGATCGCGTCAGCGGCGGGACGTACACGGGCGGGGTGGGGTTTTCACTCGCGCCGTACCTGACAGACGGCCTCGACGGCCTCAACGGCACGCTGCGCGCGCCGGCCACGGGCAAGGTCGGCGCGGCCGCGCCGCCGGCCGGTGCCCGCCCCGAGCCGCAGGCGGTCTACACCGACCCGCGGAAGAGCCAGTGGATCTCGCAGGCGGACGTGTTCGGCCTGACCACTGCCGAGGCGGCCCCGGTCACGCCGAGCAACCCGCAGCAGGACGTCTGGAAGTGGGCGCGCAACGAGCACGGCCTCGTGCTCTCAGCGACGGAGCCGGCCGGGGCCGGCGGGTTCGGCGGGCCGCTGCCGGCGCTCGTCACGAAGTACGGCTACGACGGCCGCGGCAACCGCTCGAGTGCCACGTATCCTCAAGCCAAGCTCGCCGGCGGCGGGCCGATCTCGGAGTCGTGGACGTACAGCCAGCCGTTCAGCACGCTCGAGTCCGCGACCGACGGCCGCGGCAACACGACGACGTTTTCGCTCGACGCCCGCGGCAACACCGAAGAGATCCGCGCGCCTTTGAGCCGGACGTCGTATTTCGCGTACACGCCGGCACCGACGGCGATCGACGGCCTGCAAGGCGGGCTCGTGATCCGGGCGACCGATCCGCGCGGCTCGCTCGTCGTGACCGACTATTTCCAGCCGGCCGACAAGAACGGTACGACCACGCTCGCGGGCCTCGTCAAGCAGGTGACGGCGGGGATTCTTGATTCCACACCCGGACGGGTCAACGGTCTGATCGCCCTGCCCACGGACAAGACCGTGCAGACTTTCACGTACGACGCGCAGCGGAACCCCGAGTCGGCGACACAGAAGATGGACGGCATGGGGCCAGACCGGAAGACGTCGTACGGCTACGACCTGCTCGACCGGCTGGTGACGGTGACGGCACCGGCGGCGATTCAGGTGGAGCCCAGCGGCGCGGTTTCGGCAACACCACAGAGCCCGATCACGAAGTACACCTACGACCGCGGCGGGCGGCTCACGGAGATGGTCGATCCGCTACTGCGTACAACCACGACGATCTACGACGACGTCGCCCGCAAGGAGACGCTCCAACTGCCGTCTGCGCCGCAGGTGACGGGAACAAGCCCGAACCTCACGACCGTCACGGAGCGTCCCACCACGATCACCGTCCGCGATCCCAACGGCAACGTCGTGTCGCTGACCGACGCCAACAAGAACGAGACGTCGTTTACGTACGACGCCCGCAACCGGCTCCAGACGAAGACGCTGCCGACGATCAGCGCTCTGGGCCCGAGCGTGTTCACCTACACCTACGACACGGCAGGCAACGTGGCAAGCGAGACGCGGCCAGCGACGAACATCGCCGCCGGCACGCCTGACCGGAAGACGACGTTCCAGTACGACGCCCTGCACCGGCTCACGCGTGAGACCCGTCCCACGCCCGGCGGCGTCAGCACGCACGCGGCGCCGCTGACGGCGCTTACGTACGACGACGCGGGCAACAAGGCCTCGGTGACCGACCCGAGCGATCGGGTCACCAAGTACGACTACGACGCCGCGAACCGGCTGATCACGATCACGGCCCCGGCCGTGGACAAGGGCGGCTCCGCCACGGTGACGAAGTACGGCTACGACCTCTCCGACAACCTGACGAAGGTCCAGGACGCGGTGAACGGCGACGACGACGTGGTGTCGGTCTACGACCCGCTCAACCGCAAGGTGCAGGACACGTTCGTCGCGGTGGAGCACTTTGACGACCTCAGCGGCATTCCGATCACGGCCGCCGCGTGGATGTCGTACGCCTACAACGACGCCGGCGAGCAGATTGCGACGACCGACCGGCTCCAGCGCACGACCAACCGCGAGTACGACGCTCTGGGCCGGTTGACGAAGGTGATCCAGCCGGCAGTGGCCGCGGGCACTCCCACGACCCTCATGCAGTACGACGCCGTGGGGAACCTCCGGCTGGTCTACGACCCGCTCCAGTCGCAGGCGCTCTTGGCGACCAATCGCACGGAGTACGAATACGACGCACTCGACCGGCGAACGGTCGTGCGGGGTCCCGCGCCAGACATCGAGCAAGCCACCGTCCGCCCCGTGGTCACGACCGGCTACGACCATGTCGGCAACGTGCGCACGGTGACCGACCCGCGTCAACAATTGACCAGCACCGACTACAACAAGCAGAACCTGCCGACCTTGGTCATGCAGCCCGATCCCGGCCCGGGGCCGGGCGGCACTGCCGCCGATCATCCGCCGGTGCTGACCGCGTTTACGTACGATCCGGCAGGGAATCGGATCGCGGAACGCGCGTCATCGACACGGCAAACGCTACTGGGACAGGTAGTGCTGATGGACTACACCACGTCCACCCAGTTCGACAACCTCGACCGGCCGTACAAAGTCACGGACCGGACGAATCTCGTGACCGAGACGTCGTATTTTGCGGACGGGCTGGTGAAGGCGGTGACGCAGTCGCCGGGCACGCCCGATTCGCGGACGACCGAGTACACGTACGACGGGCTTGGCAGAGCCCGTCTGGTGCTCCGTCAGCGCGAGCAAAACGCCTACGACGGCACGCGCACCACCTACGACGCCGTCGGGAAACTGATCGAGATCATCGATCCGATGTCCAACAAGACGACGTACTCCTACGACGCGGCCTACCGAAAGATCGGTGAGAAGACGTTTGCGTACACGACGTCGACCACGAACCGCCCCGAGGTGACCCGCGCCTACCAGTACGACCGGCAGAACAACCTCCGCCTCGTGACCGATCGCAACGGCCGGCAGACGCAGTACGACTACGACGGCCTCGACCGGCGCACGACCGAGAGTTGGCTCGGCGGGACGGGCAAGGGCTACGTGGCGTCGTTCGTGTATGACCTGGCCGGGAACCTGAAGTCGGCCGCGGATGCGTACAACAAGAGCCCCTACTCGAGCGTGGGCTACAACCTCGACGGGGTGTACCGCACGAAGACGGTGACGACGAAGCTGCCGGGCGTGGCGCCGACGGCCGTGCCCGCGCGGTTCGACTCGGAGGTCGGATACTCGTACGACCTGTCGAACAATCGGGTCTCATCCTCTGTGTCTGTCTACAGCCCGACCGAAACCAAGCTGGTCCGGCAACTGACGACAGCGTTTGTGATCGACAATCTGAACCGCACGCTGTCGATCCGCCAGCACGGCCCGACGATCTTCGGGCGGGCGGTGAACTTTGACTACCACGCCGACGGTCGGGTGAAGGAGGTGACGCGCTGGAGCGGCAGCCTGGTAGGGCGCATGCTCGGCGCAACACCCGTGGACACGTCCCTGATGGGCAAGAGCGTGTCGGCGTTCCACGCCACGACGGGCCGGCTCGAGTCGCTGACGCACAACGACAACAAAGGCAACGCCGAGGTCAAGTACACGTTTGGGTATGACGCGTACAGTCGGATCACCGCGATTCCAGAAACGCGGCCCCAAGTCGGCGACGCGAGCACCCAGCCTTACGAGTACGACCTCACCGACCAGACAAAGAGCCAAGGTTTCGGGTTCGCGGGCAACGGCAACCGGACCGGCGGCGGGTATATCACCTCCAGTGACAACCGGCTGGCGACCGATCCGGCATACGTCTACACGTACGACGCCGAGGGGAACCGGGCGAAGCGAGAAGCGTACTCAGTCAGCGCCCTCCACAACGGGCACGTGCAGGCGATTGACGACGCGCCCACGCCCACGGCGAACAGCGGAACATGGGTGCCGTCCTCGGTCGGCTACAACGGCGGCCAGCAGATCGGCTCTTCCACGCCGTTCTCTCGCGCCACAGCGACCTGGAAAGCCCCGACGCTGCCCGCCGGGAGCTACGCCGTCTACGCCACCTGGGCGCCGCTGACCGCCGGCCTCACGACCGAGCCCTTCACGATCACGACAACAGCCGCCACCGGTGCGGCCCAGACGACCACCTCGGCGCCGATGAACTTTACGCTCGCGCCCGGCGGGCTCGATTACGACTCTGCCAAGTGGACTCAGATCGGGACCGTGACGTCCACCGGCACTGAAGCCGTGTCAGTGACTCTTTCGACCGGCAGCACCAAGTCGGGCACGATCCCCGCCGACGCGGTTCTCTTCAAGCCCACGGGCCTCGACGTCGCCCGGACGACCTACGAGTGGGACCATCAGAACCGGCTGACGAAGGTCACGAACGAATCCGCGGCGTTCGCGGCGACCGGGGCAGCTACGCTCTCGCCCCGCGACACGACAACGTACGCCTACGACGTCCTCGGGCGTAGGGTGGCGGTGACGTATGACGAGGTCGGTCCGGCCGATGGTGGAGGGGATTTTCGGAGGGTGTCGGTCTATGACGGCAGTCAGGTCGTGTGGACCGAAACGGGCACAAACCGCGAGCAAATGGTTTCTCAGGGCACCACCCAGGCCCTGCTCTGGG
>JBIPMW010000027.1:0-13650 GCA_044376455.1 Crocinitomicaceae bacterium
CTGGAATAGCAGACCAGTATACTGAGGCTAAATTAGAAACTCCCGCACCCGATGTACCAGGCATAGTATTAAAAGCACTTGCAGTGAATTTTGTCACTGCTGTAGTTGTAGGGTCAATATAAATTGGTAAAGAAGAGTTTGAAACACCTACTGGAAATAAAGTTGCTACAGTATAGGTGCCGGTTGCAGTTCTTGTTGGGAATGTCCTTGTAAAAGGGCCATTAATAAAGTTTGTTGAACTAGGTGTACAAGCTAAAGTACCTGCTGCTGTTGCAGTTCCTAATGTTAAAAGATTAGTTGATGTTGTATTAATTATTCCTGAAGTCATAGTAAGTGTACCAGAAATAGACAATGGCACATTTAGCGTAACTCCTGTAGTATTAGAGTTATTTACCGTCAATCCAATTAAATCAGCTGTTTTACTAGCGCTTACCGAATTATTCGAGAATATTCCAGTTCCTGAAATAGTTTGAAGATTTGATGAAGGACTAGCAGTAGTTCCACTAAAATTTGAAAGTACTAAATTTGAACTTGAGGTTGCATGAGTTAATACACCATTATTTACCAAGTTACCAGCAATATAATTAATTGAAGTAGCACTCCAATTACCCTGGGTAATTGTTAAATTATTCAAAGGAATTGCCCCTGATGTGGTTACTAGTCTATTTGTAGCCGAAGCTGAATTAAGAGTTACTGTACCACCAATTGCAAAAGAATTTGAATTAGTTAAATTTATCAAGAAACCACCTGAGTGTCCACCTGGATTTGTAGATACGCCATCTCCAAAATTTAATGACCAACCTGAGCCTGAAGAGTGAGCAATAGAGGGAAAAACCTTAAAAGCACAGTTTGTTGCTGTAGATGATAATGTTGGATCCAGAACTGTAAATGTACCACCTGTGAGTTGCAATGTAGATGTTGTATGGCAATACATATCTACGATATGTCCGTCTATACTTGTTGCAAGAGTTCCACTATTTCCATCAACATTAATTGCACCTCCAGACTGTATAAAAACACTATTGGTATTTGCTCCAACTGCAAATTTACCATTCACATTAAGAGTTCCACCTGAGACATTTAATGTGCCTCCGTTGATATTTAAAAGACTATTATTATTGGTACATCCTATGGTTAAATCACCTGAACTTAGATTTAATACACCATTCGACACTATGGTCAAGTCTGAAGAAACAATACTGGTTGAATTTACACTGACTAAATTATTTATTTGAATTTTATCTGAACATGTTGGCACAGAACCTTTACTCCAAATTGAGGCTGAGTTCCAGTTTCCGTCGGAGGTTGTAAAAAAACTTATATCCGCTGAATTTGCTGAAAAATATAATGGAGCCGAAGTTAGATGCGCAGTTGTTAAAGAAATGCGCTGAACCACTGGGGTAGTAGTACCTTGTTGGTGCGTACCTAAAACTCCACTTCCTATTAATAATCTTGGAGCATTAGCATTCGATGTGATAGGAAATCCATTATTCATGAATCCAACAAAAGTATGTGTACCGGATGCATAAACATAACCATTTTCAGTTGTTACAACCCAATTTGAATTTGAACGTTCTGTTATAGTATATGACGCATCTGTAACACTTAAACCAGTGGTATTTCCTGAAACATCATTATATTGAACCGATAAATAACCAGCGGTGTTTCCTGTGGCAGAGCTAGTGCTTCTCGTTATATAACATGATCGCGGATTTCCATTGGTTGTTACAAAAGGGTATCTTGAAGTTGAATTCGTGGGATCCGCTGCAGCAGTAATTCCTGTACCAGTTGCACCGGTAGTCCACCATCGAGAAACTTTACCATTTAAAAATCCTGAACTTGCATTATTAACTGTTGGTGTTGCACCAATTACACCAAAATTTCCAAAATATATTGTATTAGTGGATAAATCAATCCTATTATTTGAATTTATTGTGAGACAATTAGAAATTCTAACATTGGGGATATTCCATATAATATTGGGAAAAGTTGTTGATGTATTTGAAAAAACAATATTTCGTATTACTCCTACAGTATTTGCAGAGGTTGTGGTAGATGAAGTACCTCCAAAAACACCCGTACCTGAGATTGTTTGTTGGGTTGAACCATTTAAAGTTAAGAGGCCTTCAGTTGTAGTTGATGGAGTACTTGCTATTGACAAATCTATTCGTCCGTTGTTAATCAAATTTCCAGAAACAGTTAATTGTTTACCGTTAGTGAGATTAAATACATTTACTACACCTCCAGCATCTACTGTTAAATTGCCTTTTACTGCAAAAGAACTTGGTGAAGAAGCATATGTCAACGTTCCTTTAACAACAACATTATTAGCTGATTGACTTGAAGCATCAATCGTAACAGTATGTCCAGAGGCTATTTCAATATTATCGTATGGCGTAGGAACAGAATTTAAATCCCATGTGGTAGCAGTTCCAAAATTTCCTGATGTGACAGAAATAAATGTTCCTGGTAAATTTGTGGTTTGTGATCCGGTTAAAAAAGAAGATTCAAGATCATATAATGCAGAAATTCTATAATAGTAAGTAGTATTTGGTAAAAGCCCTGTTTGAACTTGGTTGTATACAGTACCTGTTGTTGCACCCGTTGTTGATGAGATATTTGATCCAACTTGTGTAAATGTTACATTATCTGTAGAACGATATACTTTAAAAGCTGTCTCATTAGTTGAATTATCCACCCAATTAATTGTCATTCCAGCTGAGGTTAAGTTAGAGGCTGAAAACGTAATCGGCTCTTGAGGAGCGATAGGAACTCTTGAAATTAAAGATATATTATCAATTGCTGCAGGCGGCTGTGTTCCAGAAGTTTCATTCTTCCACAAGAAAATCAATCTGAATGTGGTCCCCGCTAAGTTAGTTGACAAATTAAATGTAAGTGTCTGTACCCCTGTAGATAGGGTTCCTGCACCAACTATTGTAGCCCCTGACAAATCTGATGGTAATGTTGTCCCACTTCCAGGATGAGTTGCTGAACTTACTGGAGTTAGTGAAGTTGGTGCAGTTAAAACTTGGAAAATGTCCCATGAAGCTTCACCTTGAAGCCTGTAATTTAATGTCATAGTAATAATACTTTCTCCAGAAGGCACGGTTACATCTCTCCAGAAGTAGTTGGTTGCATTGTTGGCAGGAGTATAAGCGTTTGTTACACCTGCATCATTTGTAATATATGCAGAATTGCCCGAAATTGGAGATGCGCCAGTAACTGCAGATCCAACAAACCATGGATTATTAACAGAATTTGATACTGTCCAACCATTTGCTGCAAAAGTTGATCCGTTTTCAAATCCTCCATCACCTGTTGGTGAAATTAATGTCGTCTGCCCCCAAACCCCACTCAACGAAGTTAGTAGAGTAAAAAGAACCAGAAATAATTGAGCAGAAAAAGCTTTTTCTGCTCCAAATAGCTTAGTAGAATTTTTCATAGTTAGGTTAAAAAGTATCAATAAACAATAGCTTATTGATGGATTTAGTGGTTCGAAAATAGTTTTTAGCACTGCAATATACGCAACAGCATTTTGAAGAAAAAAATATTTTTTCCACAATTCCTTTCACGTTTTCCACAATTATATCCCGGGAAATTTAGAACAATAGAAAAATAAGGAAGTCAAAAAATAGCGTGAATTCCTCCCGTATGGACGAACAAAATGCGTTTTGAATCGATATGAGATTTTGCTGGATTAATGAGCTGGGAATCTTCTTTTTGTAGCTGGTCAGATAAGGCGAAAAGGGCTTTGGCGGTATAGGTGGGTTCGATCGGGAATTGTTGGGTATTGTTGAAGACGGAGGTGAAGTGCAGGAGTTCGGGGGTGGTTTTGGCATAGCCGCCGTGGTGGTAGGTGTCGAGGATGGTGACTTGATTCCAATTGAATTGGAGGTGTGCAGTGAGCGGGTTTGTTTTTGCTGAAGTGGCCAAGGCTTGCATTTCGGAAAGGGAATCAAAACCTTTTAGGACGGGTATAACGCAGAGTTGGGTTGTTGCTGGAATACTTGCCAAAATGCCCAAGCTTGTGGTGGTGGTGCCTTGCGCAATGAAAACCGCATCGAAGTGTTGGCCCTTGTTTTGGTTCATGGCTTCTTGATAGATTTCGGTACATGCCCAAATACCTTCTGGGTTTGCACCACCTTCAGGAATGAACCAAGTGGCTTGCCCCTCAATCAATTGTAGGCCGCCTTGGTATTTTTCTTCAGCATAAGCGGATCGGGAAAGAAATTCCAACTGCATTCCTAAATCTAAACAACGCTGCAGTAGCGGATTGCTTTGCGAATTGAGCTCTTCTCCCCTCACCCTTCCGATGATCGGAATTCCAACTGCATTTGCAGCCGCAGCACTGGCCAAAAGGTGATTGGAGTATGCCCCGCCATAAGTAATGAGTTGTTGAGCACCTAAAGATTTAGCAACCAATAAATTACCTTCTAGCTTGCGCAGCTTATTACCAGAAATTTCAGGATGTATTAAATCATCTCTTTTCACGAACAATTGTGCATTCTTGTTGTTAAGTTTTGGAAAGGCAAAACTTTCCAATTGCGAATGACTTTTTAATTTTGCAAACCAACCTGACAACTGCATATCCATGAGCGAAGATTTTTCTGGTTTTTCCAAGCGTGGAAATCTAAATGAAGAAGATTACTATTTGAGCGAAGAAGGCTACATTGTTTTTACTGAGGCTTATCATTTGAAGCGAGGTTACTGTTGCAAAAGCAACTGTAAGCACTGCCCCTACGGCTATGATGTCAAGACACACACTGTTGGGCCAAAAAAAGACAACTAATCAATTCCTTTTTCAGGATACTTTCCTTTGTAATTTTTAAGAATGTCTTTGATTTTCTGAATGTCTGCTTCTGCATCTCCTGAAGGCCAAACCAAACTGTGAAAACCGCCTGTTTTGGTGGCAAAATCAATGTAGGCCACGTAAATAGGAACTTTGGCTTTTTCGGCAACATAATAAAATCCTTTTTTCCAATTTGGATTGTAACTACGCGTTCCTTCTGGTGAAAACACCATGTACATGGTCTCATTTTCCTCGAAATATTTGACCGCCGTATCTGTAAGGTTATTTTTCTTGCGGCGATCTACAGGAATGCCGCCAATTGCCTTTAAAAACCAGCCAAGAGGCCCGATAAAAAGCTCTTTTTTCATGAGGTAACGGCCTTTTACGCCATATTGATAAAAAGCCAAGCGCCCCAAAATAAAATCCCAATTGGAGGTATGCGGCCCCACTGCTACCACACATTTTTGAATACCTGTAGGTGGAGTAGAATCAATCTTCCAGCCTATTAACCAAAAAATAAATTTTGCAACGAACTTCATGTGCTAAAGTTAAGCAATTCATCTTTCATCTATCTTTACACCATGAAGTTCTTCAAGGAAGTCATTTCTTTGTTTGTCATCTTGGCGCTGATCGGTGCTTTCGCATTCTTGAGCCCTTTTCTTATTTTACCCAAAAGCAGGGCCGCAGTCACTCCTGAATTCAAAGCGCAAGATTTCAGCATGCAGCTCATTCCTATTCAAGTAGTTCAGACCTGGATCCTTGAGCAGCAATCGGTTTCTAAAGATGTTGAGGTTCAAGAAACACTCAAAAAGTTTGCTAAGAAATTTCAAATTAAAAAAAATGATGCGCTCGATGGATTTAGTTACGATCCTTTTGGTGCAGTCGGAATTTACGTCCTACCTCACCAACAACAACGCTATACATTTTATTTTTTAGCCGGAAAAAATGACAAAATTGGCTGGATTTCCGACAAGTACTTTGCGCACCAAAAAGGCTTGTTTGTATTCAACGAGGCACCGGAAGACGCCCTCAAATCTGATTTCGAAACACAATTGAAAAAAGCGCGCTGGACTCAAAAGAAATTTGAGGCGCGCAAACTCAGGTTTGGGTTATCACAAGCACCTTATCTGTTAGAATGGCACAAACATGGCTTTGCTTTGCACGTACCTAAAGAACAAGCCCAAAAGGCATCTCAAATGCTGCAACCCAATGGCTTTCATCTAAGTTGTCCGCTGGCTTTGCAAAATTTATTGGGTTCCGAAATTCCGCTCAACGGACTCACCGCAATGTCTATGAATTATTATGGTGCCAAACTCAATGAAAAACAAGGTCTCGAATTGGCCTTTGAATCCTTGTTATCTTTTCAAAATAAATCAAAGCTCAACGCCTTTCTGAGGGCTTTTCAAAGAATGCAAAACGAATGGGAATGGCATCCAAATTATGTGCGTGTCAATGATGCAAATTATGCATTTAAAAAAGAAGGGACGCAACTTTACATATGCAGTACACCTCAAAAATTTTTGAAAGCAGGAAATTACAAACACCAGGGTAAAACCCAGGCGCTTTACTGCTCTGGCGACCCTAAGCTCTTGACCAAACTTGAAAATGCCGGTTGGGCTGCCGCTGTTCTAGAATTATTTCCTATTTACCGCGCGCTAAATGACCTCAGCGACCGTACCAAAAGTGTAAAGACCCAAAACCAAGTTATTTCTTGGGAACTGCATCAAAATTATTTTGCCGCTGGTGAGTTTCTAAAGTTATTCGGCACAGCGCTGGAGCAATAAAAAAAGCCCCGCTGATAAACAGCGAGGCCTTTCACTCTATTACAAACAAAAACGATTAACGGATAAAGAGGAGTTCTCTGAATTTTGGCAATGGCCAAAGTTCGTCTTCTACCAAAAGCTCTAGTTTATCTGCGTGGTAGCGAATTTCATCGAAATGAACTTTTACTTGATCGCAGTAAGCAATGGCCTTGTCTTCAGCATGCTCTATCTTATTGGCAACTTTGCGCTGTGCCAACATCGCATCTGATGCTTCTTTCATTTTATTGATGTGCAAAGAAACTTTTTCGAGCAACTCAATTTGTGCTTTAGCTGCAGCTTTACCAGCTTTGTCGCCAAGTACAGAAATAAGGCCTTGTACGTTTTGGATGAGTTTATTTTGATACTCTACTGCTGCAGGAATGAAGTTATTTTGAACGAGGTCACCCATCAAGCGAGATTCAATTTGAATTTTGAGGATGTAGTTTTCGTATTCGATTTCAGCACGCGCTTCTAATTCACGGGCAGTCAAGACTTCCATTTCTTCAAAAAGCTTGACAACTTTTTTGTCGTGCCATACTTTCAATGCACGTGGCGTATCCTTGAGGTTAGAAAGTCCGCGTTTTTCAGCTTCTTTCACCCATTCGTCACCATAACCATTGCCTTCAAAACGAATTTTCTTAGACGCTTTGATCATGGCTTGTAATTCTTTCAAGATCGCTTCGTCTTTGGCCTCTCCTTTTTCAATACGCTTATCTACAGCGATTTTGAATAGTCGCAATTGCTTGGCCATAATGGTATTCAAGACAATCATGGCAGAACCACAGTTGGCAGAAGAACCTACCGCTCTGAATTCGAATTTGTTACCTGTAAAAGCAAACGGCGAAGTACGGTTACGATCGGTGTTATCGAGTAAGATTTGCGGAATCTTACCAATATTGAGCTTCAATTCAGTTTTATCCTGAGGTGTCATTTTACCAGCCTTAATGTTTTTCTCGAGGTCATCGAGCAACTGAGAAAGCTGTGTACCAATGAATGCAGAAATGATTGCTGGTGGTGCTTCGTTGGCACCTAAGCGGTGATCGTTTCCTGCAGACGCAATGGCTGCACGCAAAAGATCTGCATTCTCATGAATGGCCATAATGGTATTCACGAAGAAAGTTAAGAACTGAAGGTTTGACTTCGGGTTTTTACCTGGAGCCAAAAGATTGACACCTGTGTTGGTACTCAATGACCAGTTGTTGTGTTTTCCTGATCCGTTTACGCCAGCAAATGGCTTTTCGTGTAACAACACACGGAAGTTGTGCTTGCGCGCAATTTTTTCCATGAGATCCATCAACAAGAGGTTGTGGTCATTGGCTAAATTACACTCTTCAAAGATCGGCGCACACTCAAACTGATTAGGTGCAACCTCGTTGTGACGCGTTGTCACAGGAATTCCGAGTAACAAAGATTCAACCTCGAACTCACGCATAAAGGCATTGACACGCTCTGGAATAGAACCAAAATAGTGGTCTTCTAATTGCTGACCCTTCGCAGGTGCGTGACCGAATAACGCACGACCCGTTAACATAAGGTCAGGGCGTGCATTGAATAATGCGGAATCAATTAAGAAGTATTCTTGCTCCCAACCTAAAGTAGCATTGACTTTATTGACGTTTTTATCAAAATACTGACAAACCTCTACTGCTGCTAAATCAACAGCATGTAATGCTTTTAATAAAGGCATTTTGTAGTCAAGAGACTCACCTGTGTAGGAAATAAAGATGGTCGGGATACAAAGTGTTTTTCCGATGACAAACGCTGGTGAAGATGGATCCCAAGCCGTATATCCACGTGCTTCAAAAGTATTGCGGATACCACCGTTCGGGAATGAAGAGGCGTCTGGTTCTTGTTGTACCAACATATCGCCATCAAAACGCTCAATTGCTTTTCCTGGGCCAATTGGCTTTAAAAAAGCATCGTGTTTTTCTGCGGTTGTACCCGTTAATGGCTGAAACCAGTGCGTGTAGTGTGTTGCACCTTTAGATATAGCCCAATCTTTCATGGCGCTTGCCACTTGATCAGCATATTTGCGGTCTAGGCGTGTTCCTGTTTGAATTGCTTCCAACATAAACTTATAAGTGTCTGCTGGTAAATACTCACGCATCACATCTTGGTGAAATACATTTTGACCGAAAAGATCAGAAAGCTTTCCGTTGTAGTCAATGTGTTTAGGTTCACGATGCAATACATCTTGATACGCACGAAGTCTTTTAGTTGCCATTTTTATAAAATTTTGTAAATTTTCAACAAAGGTATCTATTTTTCAGGGGGTCTTTTTAATTTTTTTATACTTTTTTTCAACATACCCCCTATTTTTTATGTCAATCATTAAATTTTTATGAATTTGTCCTAAATTATTTCTTTTTACGACCTTTGAACATGCGTTTTGAAGAACTTCAACAGTTAATCAGCCAAAAAGACCTACCAGGTGAAAAAGCACACGCCCCTTATTTAAAGTATCGGCGCATTTTTGAAGATTCGAAAAAAGAGCACGCAAGATCAGCAGCTGTGGGCATCCATATTTTTGAAAAGGAAACACAGCTTTACTTTTATTTAATTGAGCGCAGCACCTATGATGGCCAACACAGCGGGCAAATGGCATTTCCCGGCGGAAAACAAGACCCATCTGACCCTCATCTTGAATTTACAGCGCGTCGCGAAAGCGAAGAAGAATTAGGCATTAAGCAGCAGCACGGCACAACAGCCAGACAACTCACTGAAGTCTGGATTCCGGTTTCGGGGTTTATTGTAACCCCCTATGTTATTCTACATCACCAAGAACCCACCTTGCAAATCAATAGCCGAGAAGTTGCACACGCAGAAGCCATCAAGATTTTAGATTTACTGGACGAACAAAACATTCAAAACAGAGATATTCAGTTACCCAATAACCAATTACTCGAAGGACACCCTTGCTTTATATTGAATGACAAGATCGTCTGGGGCGCGACTGCTTTGATGTTGAATGAGCTGAGGATGATGATATTGTAGAAATTATTCTTTTTTGTTTATTCCGGCACATTATTTAGAATATTTGATACCGATAACCTATCCATTTTTGAAAAAGCGAACCACTTTTTTCCTAAATCTTTTAACGATGCACCAATGTGATACACAACTGTTTTATCAATTATTAAAAATCGATCGTGACTTTTGTCAAAATGATGAACCTCAAATCCATCATACTGCTCATTGACCTTTTGAACATCTAATAGTAGTTGTCTTGAACAACTTTTTGTGAGTAATCTTACCTTGACATCCGCACTCTTTTTCGAGAGTATCGTTAATGTACTTTCATCAATATAGTTATCAATTAAGACAATTTCACTCTTTGCCTCTTTGATGATATCAGAAACAAAAACATATGCATCAAAAATTTTCCCATCAAAGAAAATACCTTGCTTTCTTTTGGGTTTTACCGATTCTAGCGCTTTAAAAATCTGATCGAGTTTCTGATCTGTTTGAATTCGGTTTATTTCTAATCGATCTAAGCGTTGAATGACATGCGCATTATTCATTAATATATTCCGCATAGAAACAAATGCATGCATTATCTGAATACTGGCAAAAACAGCCTGATTAGTGTTAAGAACTGCCGAAAGCATGGCAACCCCCTGCTCCGTGAAGACCCATGGCAAGTATTTTCTGTGTTGCCCACGGCCAGTCCCATTTTTTAAGGTGCCATTTTGGTACCTTATAATATCCCATTCTTCAATAGTTATTTGACATGCAAAATCTTCGGGGAATCTTGAAATATGCCTTTTAACCGACCTATTAATGAATTTTGTTTCCGTCTCAAAAAGTATTGCTAAATCACTGTCAAGCATAACTTGAAGATTCCTAACCGTGTAAATTTTATTTTGAATATTTTCTTGGTGCAAAGATTTCATGAGAGCAACAATGAATAAATTTTCGCAATTCGATGTTCCGAAGACTAAACCGCAGATAAAGAAATCTATATTTCTAAAATTTGAGTCTTAAAAGTGTAAGAAAATTTGCAAAAGCGTAAATAACACGTAACGATCTGAAAATTTTTGAAAGGAAGCCATTTTAACTAAAAACAAAAAGAGGAACAAACTGTATTTGTTCCTCTTTCTGCTAAACCATGCTAAAACTATAAAACTAAAACTACAACTATGAACTGTAATTCTGGTGCAAATTTACGGACACTTTTGGATTCTCCAAATATTTCAATGTAAATTTTTTGTTAAGATTTGATGGCGCGGGTCATTTCTCTTTTTCCTGGGGGGCCAGGTAAGCACTCTACTACAAAACCTAAGCTTTTTAAATCGCGCTTGAATTGCCCCATGGCGCAATAAGTAACAAGTACGCCATTGGGTTTTAAAGCCCGTTGCAATAATTGAAATACAGAAACATCCCACATTTCTGCCTGAGCTCTTGGGCCAAATGCATCGAAATAAATCAAATCATAATGATGCTCCTCGTCTAAATCTTGTATGGCCTTATCGATTTTTAAAATGTCAAAATTCGATTGGAGGGGAGTGTTTTCATTCCATGGAGCTTGCATCAAGATAGTATAGGACTCAGAAGCCATCGGCTCATTGATGTAGTTCAACTGTGACCAAATGGGTTCAGCAACAGGATGCGTTTCGTAACTTGTGTAAGCGAAATGCACTAATGGATTCTGAATTGCTTCTTGAAATGTCAATAATGCATTCAAACCTGTACCAAAGCCAACTTCTAATAATTGAATAGTTGTATCGTCAGACTTCTCTTTTTTTTGCTCCTCGATGACGAAATTCAAGCCGTGCTGAATAAATACATGTCTTGCTTCTTGGACACTCCCGTGCCTTGAGTGATACGTTTCATCGAGCTCAGGAAGATACAAAGTCGGGGACCCGTCTGCTGTTTTTAGAATTTCAATTTTCATAGACTATAACTTCCTGATCAAATACAGACCATCTCTGATGGGCAACAATACTTTTTCGACACGTTTATCTTGGCTGATTTTCAAATTGAGTGCACGCAGTAGTGTGGTATCTTTATCTTGGTGCTTTTCATCGAGCACCTTACCTGACCACAACACATTGTCAATGAGTATAAAACCTCCGGGATTCAAAACGGTCAAAGCCTGTTCATAATAGGTCGGGTACTGCTGTTTGTCCGCATCGATAAAAATCAAGTCAAACTTGCTAGCTAGTGTTGGAATCATTTGAGCAGCGTCACCAATTCTGTATTCAATCTGCACAGCAAAATCTGAGGAAGCAAAATAGGCCCTCACCCGATTTTCCAATTCTTCATTGACATCAATGGTTAGCAATTTTCCGTCGGAAGCCAAACCCTCAGCTAAACATAAAGCAGAATAACCTGTGTAGGTGCCTATTTCTAAGATGTTTTTTGGCCTGAGCAGATGACTGAGCATACTGAGTACCCGACCTTGAAAATGACCGCTCAACATGCGCGGTTGCAATACTTCAAGATGCGTTTCGCGGTCTATTTTGGCCAAAAGATCGGAAACTGAAGAACTGTGTTGACTGACGTAGTGTTGTAATTCTGAAGAAATGAAGTCCATAAGCGATATTGATTTGCACAAAGATACAAGAAGCTCGCAGCAAATTCTTAATTTTGTGGCTTCAGTAAAAGCACATGACCGTTTCAGAAATAAGACAACAATTTTTCGACTTTTTCGAAAGTAAAGGACACCAAATTGTTTCATCGGCTCCGATGGTAGTCAAAAATGACCCTACCCTCATGTTTACCAATGCCGGCATGAACCAATTCAAAGATTTCTTCTTGGGTTATCAAACGCCCCAAGAAAGGCGCGTTGCCAACGCTCAAAAATGCTTGCGCGTTTCAGGAAAGCACAACGATTTAGAAGAAGTTGGTGTAGACACCTATCACCACACCATGTTTGAAATGTTGGGCAACTGGTCTTTTGGCGACTACTTCAAAGAAGAAGCCATTGGCTGGGCCTGGGAACTACTGACCAAAGTCTACCAAATTCCGCTAGATCGTCTTTACGTGACTGTTTTTGAAGGCGACCAAAAAGATGGCGTACCTCAAGATCTAGAAAGCATCAACATCTGGAAAAAATGGATTGCTGAAGAGCGCATCATCCTCGCTTCCAAAAAAGATAACTTTTGGGAAATGGGCGACACCGGCCCTTGCGGCCCTTGTACAGAAATTCACGTTGACCTCCGCTCAGAAGCCGAGCGCTCTCAAACCGATGGGAAAACGCTCGTGAACCAAGACCACCCGCAGGTCATTGAAATCTGGAACAACGTTTTCATGGAATTCAATCGCAAAGCCGATGGCTCCTTAGAACCGCTGCCTGCCAAGCACGTCGATACAGGCATGGGGCTTGAACGCTTAGCCATGGCCTTACAAGGAAAGCAAAGTAACTATGACACCGATTTATTCCAGGCACTGATACAATCTGTTGTAAAAGTTGCTGGCATCCCTTACGGCCATAACGAAACTACCGATATCGCTTTGCGCGTCATCGCCGACCACATCAGAGCCATTGCTTTTTCTATCGCAGATGGCCAACTTCCGGCCAATAATGGTGCTGGCTATGTCATCCGCAGAATTTTAAGAAGAGCAGTCAGATACGGCTACCAAACTTTAGGCTTAAAAGAACCTTTCTTGTGCGAGCTTTCCATTGTTCTAGGTGAGCAAATGGGCGCGCCATACTCCGAATTACTTTCGCAAAAGGAACTCATTTTTAAAGTCATTAAAGAAGAAGAACTCAGTTTCTTCCGTACCCTTGAGTTGGGCATCAAGCGCATCGAAGACCTCATTACACAAGTTAAATCTTCTGGTAAAAATCAAATTTCAGGGGCTGCCGCCTTTGAACTATACGATACCTACGGTTTCCCTCTTGACCTCACTTCCCTCATTGCCCGTGAAAACGGACTCTCTATTGACGAAGATGGTTTTCAAAAAGAATTAGACATTCAAAAAGAACGCTCTCGGGCAGCCACTTCTCTTGAAACCGATGACTGGATGCAAGTACATCCTGATGTCAATACCTCCTTTATTGGCTATGACCAACTCAGTGCAAGTGTTCAAATCATCAAGCACCGTAAAGTGAGT
>JBIPMW010000412.1:0-4547 GCA_044376455.1 Crocinitomicaceae bacterium
TAATCCATTAAGCGAATTAAACTGATCCTTGACAATAGATAGGCTCTGTTCTCTAACGGTCAAGTCTATTTCAAACGGCTTCAGGTTCCCAGATAAAACTTGTCGTTTAATATCTGTTTCAGACAAAATAGTTCGACCACTAGAGACAAATTCAATATTAGATAAAGCTCTTGCTACTTTATTTATTTGTTCTGTTAATCGTTGATAGTTGACTAAATTCTCTTTGACTGCTTCGTTATATTTTTCTTGCGATTCTTTTAATTTTCTAAGTTGAACTTCAGTAATTTCTAGCTGGATACTAGCATTATCTTTTTGGGAATTAGAAGACTCTGGATCATCTAAAACTTTTTTAATTGCTGTAATTCTTTCTTCTGTAGATGCTATCTCATTAACAATAAGCCCAATTTGAGGAAAGTATTTTTCCGTTAAAGCTTGTATTTCTTGGTTTACTTTCGCAATTTCTTGACGAACAGATGTAGCTTTTTTAACGTCAGCATCTCCACTAGCTATGATTTCATCTATCTTGAGGTCTTTCGCTTTTTGCCGCAATGTGTCAAGTTTACCCGTAAATTCGGTAATCTTTGTATCACTAAATGTGTCAGTTGATAATTTTAAGATTTGTGTTGTATCACTTAGTCCCCCCGCAGTAAACTCTAAACTTTTATCTCTTTCTCTGTTGTTTTTAAATTGCTGAATTGCGGTTGCACTATCAGTTATAACAGTAGAAGCTTTAGGTGTAGGTAAAGGTTTTTCTAGTAATCGTCTCAATTCTTGTAACGATTCTTGAGTTGATTTAAGGGATCGTTTAGACTCTTCGGAGCCTGCGTTGATGTACTGATAAAGCTCTTTAAAAGCTTCCATTACACCATAAATTAAAGCAGTCCATCCTAGTCCTTTAAGTAGTCCTACTCCAATCTGAGATATTGCCCCACGAGTAGATGCCGCTGTAACTCCCAGTGCTTTTAATCCTAAGTCTATAAGTCCGATATTTTTTAAAACCATAATAAAACCGCCAGCACTAACAACACCAATAGATGTCAATACAGTAGCTAACGACTGACCATTTTTCGTTAATATTTCTAGTCCTTTTGTTATTAATGGTAATCCTAATTTAGAAGCGTTTAATAAAGATTCGCCTAATGAAATGCGAAGCAATTCTATCTGATTTTGAACTCTGGCAACTTGAGCAAAAGCAGTATCATCAATAACACTAAGTCCACCAGCACTTTCTAAGTTAATCTGTGTAGCTAGTTTAGGTAGCAAATCTTCTGCTAAAATAGATCCTGATTCAACTAATTTAATAAATTCTTGAGAAGTCAATCCCATAGAACGAGCAGCAATCTGTAACGCGCCTGGCATTGCTTCACCTAACTGAGAGTTAAGTTCTTCCATTGAAACACGACCTTTACTAGCTATCTGAGTAATGGCTAGTAAAGCTCTGTCTTGCTGTTGAGAACTAGCACCTCTAGTAGCCAATCCTAATGTTATTCCTTCAAAAATTTTATCTTTTTGAAATTCTAATGGCGTATTTATTACAGAAGCACTAAACTGCTGATAATTTTTGGCAGAAGATAAAAATGATATTCCTAATCGGTCAGCTTGTATCTTTAATTTAGCAAGAGAAGATTCAGCATTTCCAGTTGAGAAATTTAAGACTGTTTCAAGCCGCTCCATGTTTAATGCTGCTTGAAAAGAATCAGTGGTAAATTGTCGAAAAAACACACCGGCTTGCTGAAGAATTTGAAAACCAGCAAAAGCTGATAACAGTGTTCTTGCTCCAAGCAAGACTCGTTTAATAGGTTCAGGCAAGTTATTTAACTGATTTTTAATTGCTTCAAATGCCTTACCTATTTTTTGTAATTGAGTAGGATTGTCTATATTCTGAATTATCTTGCTTGCCGATTTTACCTGTTTATTTGGTTCGGGTTCGGGATCAGATGAAGCAACAGGTCGGTTGATAGGGGGTTTAGGAGGTTGCCCATCTGCACCACCTGTAGATGCTTCTGTCCAAGGATCAGGAATTGAACCAAGATTAATAGCAGGCGGTAAAGCTTTCTGTTTAAATTCCTTAATAGTTTTAGCATAAATTTCTTCCGCTTTTTTAGCTGAACGTTTTGTCATTTCTTTTAAAAATAACTCTTCAGACTTTTTAGCAGATTCTGCTAACATTTTTTCAATTTTATTAGTAGATTGCCCAGATTCTTTTAATACTTGAACCTTTTTTTCTACAATAGAAGACGGTGTATAAAGAGGAAGTTCTTCTTCTGTCTTTTCTGTTTTTATTTTGTTGTTACCTAGTGTTTCAGTGGATGCTATAACAGGAACTAGCTGTTGTGTACTAGCTTTTTTCTGCGCTTCATGATTTGTCCATAATTTTGCCCATGCTTCTTTTTCTGCTTTATGTTTACGAGTACGTTCCGCATCTTTCTCAGACAGTTCTCGTATTTTTGCAGTATATTTAGATGCTTCAGTTAATGCTTTATTAGTAGCTTTTCTATTTGCTTCATTTTCGGCTTCTAACGCTAGTCTTTGGTTAATAGCTTTTTGATTGACTTGAGAAATAGATTGACTTTGATATGAAACGCCTTGTATTTTTTCTTGCCCTAATTGGATGTCCCCAATAAAAGTATTTGATGATTGTTTTTGATACGCTTCTATTTGATGAGGAAAAAACGGATCGATGTTTACAGGATTTTTAGTTGCCAAATAACGATTTTCTATCATATTTTTAGCAATGATAGCCATCGTCGCTTGTAAGTCTTTTTCTTTTGACTTAATTCCTTTAATTTCACCTTCAACTATATTTTTTCCTACTTTTTCAAATTCTTTAGAAGGCGACTGTATTTTATTGATTTGTTTGGTTATTTCTAGTGGAATAGAGGCAATGTCTATTGAAACAGTCTCAAGTTCTGCTAATTTACTATTTAATCCTTGTACTAATCCAGAGACAATACTAGAACCAGTATCAGTCATTTCTGGTATTACTTGAGATTTAACGTCAATAGCGTCAAGAATTTCTTTATTTACACCTAATTTTTTTAAATCATAAATAGGATTAACATTTTCGGCAGATTCTTTAAGTTGAGTAAGGTTCCCTTTTAATGACGCTAATGGATGCCCAAATCTTTCGTTTTTTGGCACTTTAGCTAATAAATTATTAACTCGATCAATAGCATCTTGAGACGCTTTTCTTAAAGTGTTAGCATTTTGAATAACATAGGAAACTTCGCGTTGAACGTCTTCAATTCTAAGGTTTTTAGCAATTGTCTGTTTATCAATCTTGCTTAACTGTGGAGGGGTCGGTATTTTGGCTTCTGGATTGTTGGTCTGCTCGTATTTAATTAATGCTTGCTCGTATTCTGTTTGTTTTTTAAGAAATGATTCTCGTTTTTTTTCTGGTAATAAATTTAGATAATTTGAATTAACACCACTACCGAACATTTTTAATTGAGGTGTTACTCCTGTTAATTGAGTTTGTATATCTTTTGTTAATGAAGAAATAATTGATCCTAAGAGTGTAGGATCAATTATTTCTTCTGGCTGAAATTGTGCAACACGCTCAAGTAATTTTTTAACAATTTCTTTAGGCACATTTTCTGTGATTTTAGTAATTTTTAATGCAATTTTTGCTAATTGTTCTTTTGGTACAAGAGTATCTATATTTGTTATGTCTATTTTAGAAAAATCCCGTAAAATAGGATCGTTTTGTAGTCTTTTGCTTTGTTTTATCCTTGCCTGTAAGTTTTTTAAATTTTGATTTATTTTATTTTGAGATTGTATTGCGGGTGAATCATCATATTCAGCGTTTTGGGCTTCTTTTTGAAGTTGCTCTAAATCTTGTTGAATTAACTCGCTTCCAACAATTATAGATTTAGCGTATTGAATAGCTTGTGAAATACTATGCTGAAATAAATTATCGAACGTACCTAAAGTAGTTGTCAATCTTTGTTCAATCTGTTTACTTATTTGAGTAACTTGTTCATTCTGTTTTAAATTAAATTTTAAGTTTGGCTCAACAATTTTTCTAGAAGAAATTTGCGCTACTAAACGATTACCTTCTCCTTCAGGAACAAACCCAAATCGTTGATAAATTGATCCCCGTCTTTTTCCTTTTTGATCTGCATTTTCTGGCGATGCAGTTAATATAGCTTCATTAGTATTGCTTACAAACTTATTAAAAAACTCAGACACAGAGTTTTTTAGCTGAATTACTTCTTTTTTTGTTAATTGCGCTGCATCCCCTAGACTAGAAAACTGAGAATCTAGAGAAAAAGCAATTTCATAAATATCTTGCCCAACACCAGGCATTGATTGTTTTGGTGTGGCTGTAAATCCGATCACTCGACCACCTACATTGTCGGTTCCAATATATTTACCTTCATCGTTAACAAAAAATGATTTATGATTTTCTCTTGCAATTAATCTAAATCCTTGTTCAATAATTTTTTGCTCTGATACTGCTTGCTTTAAAGCTCCGATAAATTCTGCGCTACTTCCCTCTAAAGCTTTTTGAGTTTTCAAAAGAGAGTGAGATTGTTTAATAATTT
>JBIPMW010000394.1:0-4546 GCA_044376455.1 Crocinitomicaceae bacterium
TCGGAGTAGTTATTTTTCCCTTTTAATGATGGTCGAAAAGTTGTGATCAATGAAACAGCTTCAGATTGAACAGAAGGTGAAGCAGTTGTCCAGACTTCCGCCACTAAACTGGTCATTACAAATTCAATCTCTCCTTCCTCTAATTTAGGTGTGGGCTTTTTTCCTAGCCATTCTAGGGCCAGTTTTAGATCATTATTTTGTAATAAATAAGATGATTCTTGACGATCCGAATGTTGCCAATCTCGAAAAGCTTTTGTATAGGGACGGAGTCCCGCCATGACTTCCTTGATCCAGTTTTGATCTAGAATTTTTTCATAAATCTTGTTGAGTATTCTTAAATTATGCTCCTTATCTAGAATTATAAAACACATATCTTTTAGTTTACGATGTTGTGGATTTTTTTCATCGAAGAGAATCGGCTCCTTTTGAGTAATTTTTTCAAAGAGAGAAATTAAATCAAAACTGTCGTCTTGATTTAAAAATTGGCCTCGATCTTTCTGAAACTGATCATATTCCTTAAAGTCCTCTATATTTTCTTCAACTAATGTTCTAAGAGAGTCTCCTACTGTCAAGTAGCGACTATCCTTTTCCGCATTTTGCAAAATCTTGTCATTAAAATAATCAAAACCACTTGTCCAATCATTCATGGAATTAATCATTAATTGACGATCACACCATTCAGGAAAAGCTCTTTGTATAGCTTCCCAGAAACTACCTGACCGAACGATAAAATCATTAGCTTCATCATGTCCGCTATCTGGCTTAAGTTCTTCCAGCCATTGTTTAGCATCTTCGTATTTTTTTCCATAAAGGAGATGCAATTGTTTTTGTCTTTCATCTTCATCTTGCCATAAATTAAGTTCATTTGAAAATAATTGAATTTTACGCTTTTCAGCTTTAACCCAATTTCTGTCAAATACACTTGTGTATATAGGATTATAAGGTTTTAATATATTTTCTTGTTGTAAAACTAATCCAGAAAGCTTTAACTCAATTTCTTCTTGACTATTATCTGCATTTAAAGACTGATTTTCAAGGATTTTTTCGTATAAATCGAGTGAACGGAAAGCGAGTGGTTTATATTTGTTTTCATCAAAACGTTGTTGGATTGTTTTTAAATGTGCGGGTTCATCTTGAATAGACCAATTATTAATAACTTTTAAATTTACAACTTCTTCAACCGTATTAAATGAGTTATTTTTACGTTCTTTCACTATAAGGTCGCAAAGCTTTTGAGTTAGGAAAGGTTGCCCTCCAGTCTGATTAAGAATTTCCTGAAGTATATTTATATCTTCTAAGCCACCATTCAATAATGGTTTCATCATTTCAAATGACTTCCCATTGGCCAGATCAGTTGGAAACGGACTTAGAGTGATGGCAGTTCCAAGATTAAAAGGTGTTCTATCTCCATCCTCAATCAACCTATTGGGTGATGCCACTCCCATAAGACAAAAAGTTAATCTTTCGTACTGTTTCTTGCTTGTTCTGTCTTCGTGACAGCCGCGAATAAATCCAAAAAAATCATCAACAGAAAAAGGCAGATGTATAGCAGAGTCAATTTCATCAATAAAAAAAACAATATTTCCCTTGATGTTATTTAATAAACATCCTTCAAGAAAATCCTCATATTTGCCAAGATTGGAGCCAGAACGGGCTTCCCACCATTCTTTTAACTTGCTTGACACTTCATCCAATTTTGTATCTTTATTTAGTAGGTCTATCTCATAATTTTGTATAAAATTCTTAATACAATTTGCAATTTGATCTTGATACCACTCCTCAGCACTTTTCGCAGATTTCCCTAGTTTACTCATGTCATAGTTAAAGTAGTAAATATTATCTTTTTTCAGTCGTTTCATTATCTGTACACGTAAACTCGATTTTCCTGTTTGCCTAGATTCCAAAACATAGCAAAATTTTCCATGTTTCAATGCGTCAAATAATTGATCATCTGCATCTCGTTTAACATAGGTAGGAGACTCCTCTAATAAAGCACCACTATAAGAATAAAGATTAGTCATATTAAGTGATTCCTTGTTGTGTGATAGCTTTGCTTATGAAGTCGTATAAATCCTTACTGAGCAAGACTTTTAGGGCTATTTTGCGGAAGAAACTATCAGTATAGACCTCGTTTCCACACGAAAACCAGAACAAAAACCAGAAGAGTCGATTTAAACCAAATTGGTTGGAAAAGTATTTAAGATATAGATCACAGCTTGAAATATAGTCATTACCCAATGGCTTAATTATTCCTAAGTTGCGTAGTACAAAGGATGATCTATTGTCCTCTAATTGTATAGGGCCTTGAGTCAATACTCTCTTGTAATCTTCTATTAAACTTTGACTTTGACTTTGTTTTTCTAAAGTAGTTAGTATTAAGCTAAGATGGTCACGAAAAATACCTTCCTCGGTAGGAGCTTTTGCCAAGAAACTTTTCATTGTTTCTGGGCAATAGTTTAAATGCAAAAGAGATTGCTGGATTAATTCAGGATGTCCATTCAAAAATTCAACGAGAGATTTTAAATCTGTATCACTTAATTGTCCTATTAATTGAGGATACTTAATTGATAGTAACTCTTTTGCTTGTTCACTTGTAAAACCCTTTAGCCCTAGGTTGTGATCTACTATTGTTCCCACATTGAAAGGAGATTGATTGACAGGAAAATCAGGAATCTTTGCTGTTGAATAAGCTATCATTATTCGTAGCTTTCTCCAATTTCTGCCTACATTATCATTTGATTTTGCTTGCTCATGACAGAACCTTAAAAAAGAACCAATCTCTACACAGTCTCCTTCTGTTAAAAATAAAACTTCAAAGCTATCTAGTGCTAGAATTAAATTGTTTGTCATCCGCTCTAATAGAAATGTTAAACAGTCTTCGTTAATACTATTTCTAGAACAATGGATGTTTAAAATATCAGAAAGCTCCGAACACAGATGTGACAAAAAATTATCTTTGGTTTTAGGTGAACTCGGATATTTGAAATCAATTTTGATAGTTTTATAGTTTCCTTCTCTAGCCAAAGCTAATGTACGATTGACTAACATAGTTTTTCCCATTCTTGTTGGGGCTGTAATCCGAAGCAAGCATATAGCTTCGTCAATTTGCTCACGACAAAACTTCTCAAGAGGTGGACGTTCTATGTATCTTTGATCACTATTTTGATCAATGGGTAAACTAATCGGATTTTCCCTTATTTCCTTACCATGTGGTTCTATCTTCACATTTATACTCGTATTGTCGCCGTAATTTATAATATCACCGAGCCTATTAATATGACCATCTTTTAATGTATTCATAGAATAATTTTCAGTCGTAGAAGAATTATCGTTATTAGATATTGTTACTCCCTGTTCGGCCTTCGGTAAATCATTCATCTCTGCCTCAAATTCTCGAATTAACTTTTTCAAATCGTCTCTTTCCTGTTTAATCCTTTCCTTGTCTCCAGGCGCAGCAGTAACTAACGCATTAAGTTTATCGGCTAATTGGTTTTTTAAACGAGCGATATTGTCCTCGATATTTTTTTGATTTGCGTCTGACATAAGCATTTTGAGTGTAAGTCTTGAGATTTTGGGTGCAATTTCAATTATCAATAAAAATACCTATTGCGAGGTAGCTATTGTGCGTCAGCAAGTTATCATCTTTGACTTTTATTCAATTGTAATAGTGGTGTTACCCTCTTTTGTAATGACATCCCCAAATACGTTGACTTTCACATCACGGCCAGCTGTTGCTTTTAAGTTTAAGTCGGGAGAACCACCTTGAATAACAGATTCAGAGTTTAAAGTATCAATTAATGTCTTTGCTGCTCGCAAAATCTCGGTGTCTTTCTCAACACTAAACTCAGTGATTTTGGTTTTTAGTAGTTCCTCTGCCTTGTCAATATCTTCAGGTTTCGCATCAACTACTGCCTGAGCCAAGGGATCACCCTCAAATTTTTTCTTCAACAAATGTTTCAACCCATTATAGGCATCCTTAACCGCCGTACCAGCCGTATCCTTCGCTGCCGCAGTCGCACCTGCCACCAATGCTGTCAAAATAATAGCTATGGGTTCCATTGCATTAACACCTCGACTTAACAAACGCTATTTTGAGTTATGGGTTTCAGTATAGCAAAATTGGGCAGTTCAGCAATTCCCCCTTGAAATACAGTTCTTCTCCAGAGCAACTGATCTTTACACCGGTTGCTTTATTACTTTGGCACAGCCAATTCCCTATTCGATAAACTTTTTGATCGCTGTGGACGAATCTGGTTAGAAGCAGGTCAATTCAGCTAATATAAACAAAATTTGGGAGCATCTCACCTTTGTAACCTTTAAATCAGGTTTTTATGTCAAGCTATTTTGAAAGCCTTGCTAGAAAACAGTTTTAGTGACAAGTATAATTACTCACCTGCATAAATGAGATGCTCCCCAAAATTTTGCCCGAAAAGGAGTTATAGATTTAGCTAAACAGGTTTTATCGCTGTAACTGATGACCACAGCTACTACAAAAGCGATCGGTTGCCGCTACTTTTGCCCCGCATTGACTACAAAATCGCGTTTT
>JBIPMW010000267.1:0-4545 GCA_044376455.1 Crocinitomicaceae bacterium
GCTTTGATTTTCATCAGGTTCAGAATTTTTGAAAACTTATCTCTTATTTTAATATGAATATGGAAGTTGGGTTTCCTTGCGTCAACCCAACCTACAGGCTGACTGTTACAGATTACGGCTTCGATGGTATCGGCTAAGTAGTGCGTTTTCAGCCTTGTCAGGAAAACAGGGCTGGAAATTTTCGATTCAATACAGGTATCACTTGTCCTGTACTCAGCCAATATAAGGGTTCAATCAGGTTATAGGGTTGCCATTTCTCCGAATCTCTGAGAACTGACAGGAACTCCCCGTGAATGATGCGGTTTGCCCGATTAGGACGCGGATCATTTTCTCCTAGCACTCCAAATGAAGAAATAGCGAAAAATTTTAAATTTTCTTTTGGTATTCTTCTCCTTAATATATCTGTGGTTCTTGGTAAATGAATTTCAAATAAATCAGACTCAGGATTAAGTCTTCCTGGCCAAAGCTCTATTCTTTCACATTTACTCATTGCTACTGCTAAGCGAAAGTTTTTCATTCTTTTATATTCGTCGATTAGTTTAGTTAGATTCTCCACAATACGACTATATTGTCTATCACATTCTTCTCGCTGCCATGCTGGCAACAAAATCAGACATCCTACTACATCAGGACTTAAATATTCTTGCCAAAATTCTCTGTACCAACGGTGCAGGTGCATACTAGGTTCATCAATCTCTCCTGGATAATCTTTAAAAACTAGATCTAGCTCGGTTTTAGAAAATCTTCTTTTTATTTCTATGCCGAAACAAACCTCTATTGGGATGACTGTTGGTGAAAATTCCCCCTCTAAAAGAATATTTTTCGCTTGATATTGAAGTCTAAGCGCATTATCATCACGAGGGTGAATCTCATAATCTCTCTTTTCTTGCAGAACATCCTTCAGCTTTGGCCAATAAGATAATCCAGCTAAATAAGTCGTTTTTCCAGATGCTCTAGGTCCGATAATTACAATATTGTTGCTACCCATATCAAGAAAATTGCTGAATATCTGCTAGTGTAACTTAGACAAAAAACAAATCGATAAAAGTCTCAACCCCAAGTAGGGATTGGGATTTACTTCGAGAAACCCAAAATCGCTGAAACCTAGATATATCAAGGAAACTAGCAGATCAAGGTTAACGTATTGTCCCGTAAGGGTTTGAGCCTTTCCGTCTGACCGAAAATGCCTAAGTCCCACTACTTGGATTCATTTTACAGAAGATCGCATAAAATAGGAAGAAAAGCCTTTTAAGCGATGCCACCGATGCAGAAACTTACACAGCGTTTAGTTCAGTGGATACCTTTTGGTACAGCCTCCCTATGGACGCTGGATTCTGTTAAACAAGGATTGACGCAGGGAGAGTGGACACAAACTCTGATTCCAACCTTCGTAACGGCGTGTTCGTCTCTCTGGGTTAAGTTTAGTGGCAAGTTTATGGAAACCCTAGAGGAAGAAGCAGAAAGACGAGGGGAAACGAGTGCTCAAACGTTGATTAGGACAATTAATAATATACCATCTAACTTGATACAACTGCGGTCAAAACGAAACTTCCTTAACAAATATTACCAGCAACTCATCTACATCTGTCGGGACTATCTTACCCAGGGATTGGATAAAGACCGCATCTTGAAGTTGGAAAAGGTATTTGTCCCACTCAAGATGGCGACCAAAGAGGCAGTACAGGTCGATCCCAAAATGATTCAGGCGGTAGATAGAAGCGCCAAGAACCCCAAAGAAAAGCAAATTTGGGACTTTTTAGCAGCCATGCAAAATGAAGCAGCTTTCCGTCCCATAGTTATTTTAGGCGCACCGGGGTCAGGGAAGACGACTTTACTCAGGCACATTGCCCTAACTTATGCTACCCAATCTCAACGCAAGATTCACCCGCAAGCACCAAAACTGATTCCCGTGTTGCTGTATCTTAGAGAGGTGAGTCAGGAAATTGAGTTGAGTCAGGAAATTGCCGCTCATAAATTGACTTTACCAGAGTTAATTACCCAACAAATTAAGGGACAACGTAAGATTGATCCCCTCAACCCACCGTTACATTGGTTTGCGGATAAATTACGTCAAAAACAATGTTTGGTACTGTTAGATGGATTGGATGAAGTTGCAGATGAAACTCAGCGCCAGAAAGTTAAAAATTGGGTAGATGAACAGATTCAAACATATCCTGATACGCTTTTTTTGCTAACCTCTAGACCTTACGGTTATAGAAGTGCGCCGCTACAAGAAAGTGTAACTGTGCTAGAGGTAAAACCGTTCAACCTTAAACAAATGCAGCAGTTTGTTAATAACTGGTATTTACAGACAGAAATTATTAGTCGTGCGGGGGAAGAAGATTTAGGGGTGCGTGAAGAGGCGAGAGAACAAGCTGAGGATTTAATTGCGCGTATCCTCAATAGTAAGCCTTTAGCAGATATGGCAGTAAATCCTTTACTACTAACCATGATTGCCACTGTACACCGGAGGGGAAGTGCTTTACCCGGTAAGAGAGTAGAACTATACAAAGAAATTTGTCAAGTATTATTAGAAAAGCGACACCGTGCTAAAAAACTTGCTATTCCCTTAATAGCCACACAAAAGCAAGCTGTATTACAAGTGTTGGCGTTGATGTTAATGCAGAATAACACCAGGGAGTTTAAATTATCAGAAAAAGCACCGTTGATTCAAGCTAAATTAAGAGAAGTAGCGAGTAGTGAAATTACAGCAGAGGAGTTTATTAAGCAGGTGAGAGATGTCTGTGGTTTGTTGGTGGAGAAAGAGAATGATGTCTATGAATTCGCTCATTTGAGTTTTCAAGAATATTTAGCAGCAGTTGAAATCAAAGAAACTCAGCAAGAGAAGCTATTACTTGACAATATTAATCACTCTTGGTGGCACGAAACTATTCGTCTTTATGCGGCTCAAAGTAATGCCACTAATATAATTAGTGCTATATTGAACATGGAAGAACCGACTGTTGACACAATGGCACTTGCTTATGAATGTCGAGATGAAGGCTTAAGTGTTGATGAATATGTCAAAAATAAATTAGATGCTAAATTAGAAGAGGATTTAGAAAGTCATCCATGAGTTATAAATTATGAATTGTAAATTATCAAATTTGAATTATGAAAGACACATTTAAACAAGCAGCTAATGTTCTCTTAAAAAGGAGGCTAAATAATTTGTTGCGTATTGATAATAATCTATTCATTGATAAGAGTTATATTACTTGTGCCGAATATCAGTTGTTTATTGATGAGAAGAGAGAATTAGGTGAAAGTTATCAACCCGAACACTGGAAAGGTTATAGATTTCCACCTGGATATGCTCAAAAGCCAATTACTGGAATAAGAGCAAGTGATGCAGAAAAATTTTGTGAATGGCTGACCCAAAAACAGTCGGAATTAGGATTTAGATACAGAATACCTACATTAACTGAAATAGAAGAACATCCAGCCCCAGAAAAGCAAATAGGATGTTGGGTAAAAGATGGAGAAAAAAAGAGAATTTATGGCATAGAAAAAGTTGAATGGCAACAATGGCAAATGAATTTGTTTGACTTGATCATTTCTACAAAGAATCCTCTAAAGAAGCTGGATATCATTTCTATAAAGAATCCTCTAAAGAAGCTGGATATCATTTCCATTTCCCTGGAAAAACTCGTTCTTGATCTAATGTTTAACTTGATCGTTTCTACAAAGAATCCTCTAAAGAAGCTGGATATAATTTCCCTAAAAAATCTTTCTCTTGATCTAACAGTTGATCTTAATTCTGTTCTTAATAACGTCCTTAATCCTAAGTTTAATTCTGACCTTAACCCCAAGCTTACTTCTGAATTAAACAGTGCTTTTAATCTCAGACTTAATCAAGTTATTAAAAACAATCTTGGTTATATTCTCGACTGTCTAATCGACAACGTTAATGACCGTAATCTTGATAGCATTCTTGAATATTTGCTTACCTCTGACCTTAATTGTAATTTATATCAGACTCTCTACTCTGTCCTTAACTCTAACCCCAATCGCATTGCTGATCGTGACCTATATAGTATTGTCTATAACTTACTTAACCCCGATCTTAATATTATTCTCGAATACGAACTTAACCATAAAGGCAATTGCGTTGTTGATTTATTTCGGTTTTATTCACTATTAGTATTTCTTATACTTTATTTATTATCAAATATTTATGATGCAGCCCTCAAAAATAATCAGGCTCTACGAGATGTAAAACTAACTGATACTAAATGTCAAAAATTGAGTAATCTTTATGCTGCCAAAAGCTATGAAGCTTTTAATCTTTATGCTTTCTTAAGATTGATAACTGAACGACAAACAGGACAAATGCCAGCTTGGGAAGGAATTCGGATTGTGAGGGAGAGAGTATCGCTTTGACAATCTAGTGCCAACAGACAATCCAAAATCCAAAATCCAAAATAAATATCACTTACCCGACCCGACTAGATCGGTTTGGGACTTTAGAATCGGGTTTTTTTTAGTCAAGATAAGCAGTCTTGTAGCGTGGGTTGAGCGACAGTCCAACCCAACCCCAAAGGC
>JBIPMW010000033.1:0-12842 GCA_044376455.1 Crocinitomicaceae bacterium
TGCGGTATGGAATAAGGTGGCAAAATGTAAGGTAAATTAGATGAGACATCCCATACAAAACCCGCAGCGGAAAAAGCGAAAGTGGTGCGACCACCAAATAATAGAGAAGGGCGCCCATTAGAATTGATATTTATCTTTCCACCAAGTTTTGATTTGCTTGGCAAGTTCTTGTTCTTTAGCGCTACTTCCGGGCTTGATGAAATTAGTGCCTATGATGTCTTGTGGTAAAAATTCTTGCGCATAGAAATTTCCAGGGTAGTCATGGCTGTAGTGATAACCCTCGCCATAACCCAATTCTTTCATGAGTTGAGTCGGAGAATTGCGCAGGGCAACCGGAACAGGTAAATCGCCTGTTTTTTGCACTATAGCCTGCGCTTGGTTGATGGCCATGTAGGCCGCATTGCCTTTCGGTGAACCAGCCAGATAAATGGCGCATTCACTGAGGATGATCCTGGATTCTGGCCATCCGACGTTTTTCACTGCTTCAAAACAAGTATTTGCCATCAAAAGCGCATTTGGGTTGGCCAAACCAATATCTTCAGCTGCTAAAATGAGCAGTCTTCGCGCGATAAATTTAGGGTCTTCGCCTCCTTCGACCATTCGGGCAAGCCAATAAACAGCTGCGTTAGGGTCAGAACCTCTTACAGACTTGATGAAAGCCGAGATGATGTCATAGTGTTGTTCGCCGTCTTTATCATAGCGCGCTAAACTTTGCTGCGCGTTTTGTAAAACAACCTCGTCTGTGATTTCAATTTGTTCTTGGTCCTGGAAAGTCCCGACGATAATTTCAAAGACATTGAGTAATTTGCGGGCATCTCCACCTGAAATTCTGAGCAGGGCATTGGTCTGCGTGAGCTTCATTTTTTTGCGCTGTAAGATAGGATCTTCAAGAATGGCTCTGTTGATCAGCGCTAAGAGATCCTCTTTACTGTGTTGCTCCAGGGTATAGACTTGGCACCTTGATAACAGCGCAGAAATTACCTCAAAAGATGGATTTTCGGTAGTGGCGCCGATCAAGGTAATGATTCCTTTTTCTACAGCTCCTAGTAATGAATCTTGTTGTGCTTTGGAAAAGCGATGAATTTCATCGATAAATAAAATAGCACCTTTTGGCTGAAACATGCCACCACCTTGTACTTGCGCGATGACGTCTCGGACATCTTTGACGCCAGATGAAATGGCTGAAAGCGTATGGATGGGGCGCCCTAAATGCTGAGCGATAAGTGTTGCCAGTGTTGTTTTACCTACACCTGGAGACCCCCAAAAAATCATAGAAGGAATGACGCCTGCTTCAATAGCCCTGCGCAACGCAGCATCTTGACCTAGCAAATGACGTTGGCCAATGTAGTGGTCCAGTGTTTTTGGCCGCATGCGTTCAGCTAAGGGAGCATTCATTACTCAAAGATAAGCAAACTAATTTTAGTATCTTCGTGGCAAAACACGATTCAATGAATGTCTACCTCGACAACGCAGCCACTACACCTGTAGCACCAGAAGTAGTGGAGGCAATGGTTCCGGTTCTATTACAAACTTTTGGCAATCCATCTTCAACGCATGCTTTTGGCCGTCAGGCGAAGGCGCTGCTAGAAAATTCTAGAAGAAAAATCGCGCAATATTTAAATTGTTCACCTTCAGAACTCATTTTTACATCAGGTGGTACAGAAGCCGACAACATGGCGCTGCACGCTGCTGTCACACAACTGGGTGTGAAGCGCATCATCACATCTGCAGCTGAACACCATGCAGTGGGGCACACCGCCGACGCCTTAAAAGACCACGAACAAATTGAAATTGTTCACTTGAAGCTCGATTCGAAAGGAAATATAGATTTAAAAGAGCTCGAAGCATTGTTGCAGGGCCCACAAAAAACCATTGTATCCTTGATGCATGCCAATAATGAAATTGCCACACTGTTACCACTAGAGAAGGTCGCTAAATTGTGTAGACAATACGGGGCATTTTTTCATTCTGATACGGTTCAAACGATGGGGCACTATGCCTTTGATTTAAAAACGCTAGAAATTGATTTTATCACCTGTGCGGCCCACAAATTTCATGGACCAAAAGGAATTGGTTTCTTGTATGTCAACAAACAAACAAAAGTCAATCCCCTGATTCATGGTGGCTCTCAGGAAAGAGGGCTGCGAGGTGGAACTGAAAATATAGCCGGTATCGTTGGCTTAGCCAAAGCCATGGAATTGGCCTACACAGATTTAGAAGTACATCAAAAACATGTCTACGATTTAAAAACTTACATGATTGAGCGCTTAAAGGTGCTGTTTCCTGACGTTCGTTTCCATGGAGAAACTGATTTCGATCATGCACTTTATACTGTCTTGAATGTCTGCTTGCCAGCTACTTCAAAAGCTGGGCTTTTATTGTTTACGCTTGATTTAAAAGGAGTTGCCGTGAGTGGTGGCTCAGCCTGTACCTCAGGGGCAACAAAAGGATCCCATGTGCTTGAAGCTATTGGTGCCGACATGAGTAGGCCCAATGCACGTTTTTCATTTTCGCGCTACACGACGCGTGAAGAAATTGATTATGCACTCGAGCAACTAGAAGCGGTTTATCAAAAAAATCTGTAAATTCAACTTATGCAGCAGCGCCCTAAAGTACTTTGCCTCTCGAGTTGGTATCCCAGTCAATTGAAACCTACTGAAGGGAATTTTGTAGCGCAGCATCTGAAAGTGGCCAGTACCGTTGCAGATCTAGCTTTGTTGCATGTAGTGCTTTCCGACCAACACCAATCTTTGACCATCGAAGAAAAAAAGGTGCCGTATTACGAGAAAATCATATATATTCCTCGTAATAAGATGTTGCTGATTGGTAAAATTGTTTCTTATTTTCAAGTGCTCTTCACCTATTGGAAACATGCAACTCAAACGCCAGTCGGAAAGCCTGATGTTATTCATGGTGCTGTTTTGTATCCGATTGGAGTAGTGGGTCTTTTGTTGAAATGGAGATTTAGAATTCCTTTAATGTTCACAGAACACTGGACTTGCTACCACCCCTACACCAATCCACAACCTAGTGCCTGGCAGCGTTTGATGCTCAAGTTTATCGGCAACAGAAGTCAATTGATCATGCCGGTATCCTTGGACCTTGCTGTGGCCATGCAAAAATTTGGTATTAAAACTCCGTCCAAGGTTATCGCAAATGTGATAGACACGGATCTATTTGTTCCTCAAGCCCAAAGGCCGCACAACAACTTTCGCTTTGTCCATGTTTCATCTTTGGATCCTATTCAGAAAAATTTCCATTTGTTGGTCAATGCGTTCTACGAAATCAAAAAGCAGCAGCCGCATGTAGAATTACATGTTGTCTCTGACGGTGATTATTCGGTCTATCAGCAAATCATTGCAGGACTTGATTTTGCTGAGTCCATCCACTTTCACGGACCACAAGATGCACAAGGGGTAGCTGCCTTGCTTCAATTTGCGGATGCTTTTGTTTTGAGCAGTCGGTATGAAAACCTTCCTTGTGTTTTGCTCGAGGCGCTTTCTTGCGGAACGCCGATGATAGCTACCAATGTGGGCGGTGTAGCAGAAATTATACACGCTAAAAACGGCATTTTGGTTCCGTCAGAAGATAAAGCAGGGTTAGTCGGAGCGATGTCTGCCATTCAACAACAACATTTTGATGCAGCAGCCATGCATCAAGAGGCACAATTCAAATACAGCGCTGCAGCCATTGCTGCGCAATTAAAAGAAGCCTATCACCAAGTGCTCAAGCCAAATGTTTCGTAAAATCCTTGCCAATTTTGGTGTGCGCATTGGGTCTGCCTTGCTCAACCTGATTTTAGCCATTCTGTTTTCTCAGATATTAGGGCCCGAAGGAAAAGGTCAGCAAAGTTTGTTACTCACGACAATAGCCATTATCATCATTTTTGAGGGCTTTGTTGGAGGTGCAGCTTTGGTTTATTTATCATCCCGGGTATCTTGGGTACGTTTGCTTATCGCTTCAAATGCATGGATAGTTTTCGTTTGCCTTGTAGCTTATCAACTCCTGATGTATCAATTTGATTTTCAAAGCAGTGCTGCTTTGCACATTGTTTTACTCAGCGCAATCAGCGCAGTAGCATCTGTCAATAGTTCGCTTTTGTTAGGCAAGCAGCAGCTCAAAGCCTACAATGTCATTCAGCTGATGGTGCCGATGGTAACGTTGGTTGTTGCTCTTGTTCAAGTTCAGATTTGGCACACCATTTATTATCAAGAAGCACTTTATTTTGCCTATGGTTCAGCCTTATTCATGAGCTTTCTTTTTTTAGTCAAAGCTTGGACACAACAAACGCAACAAACTTCTTGGACCGAGGTCTGGCACAAATTACTTTCTTTGGGTTTGATCAATCAACTTGCTCATGTGTTGCAGTTGTTGAGCTTTCGCTTGACATTTTACTTATTAGAGCAACAGGGGCAAGATGCCGGTGTCGGCATCATGTCAAATGCCAGCTCTATTACAGAATCTATCTGGTTAGTGGCGTCAAGTATTTCGCTTTGGCAATATGCCGTCATTTCTAATTCTTCAGACATTGTATATAATCAGCAGATTACGGAGAAATTAGCCCGCTACGGCATGCTTATTTCTTTGGTGGTTTTGGGTATATTTTTACTCTTGCCGGGCTCGTTTTATGGTTTTGTTTTTGGCCCTTCTTTTGTCGGAATCCGATCATTAATGCTCGTCTTGGCACCAGGGGTTTGGGTGTTTACCTATGCGCTTATCGTAGGCCATTATTTTTCAGGAATGGGTAAATATTGGGTCAACGCACTTGCTTCTGCAATGGGGCTCATTGTTTGCTATTGTTTCGCAATTTATTTGATACCTACTTATGCCGCTCTCGGAGCAGGTTTGGCCATGACGGCATCCTACATTGTGACTACTTTGGTAGTGGCTAATTTTTTCTTGAACGCAGGCGGAAAGCTTTATGTTTTTCCGCAATTATCCGAAATAAAAATGCTCATTGAACGTTTAGTACGTTCAGTAAAAAGTCGCACGCATGTCTAAAGTTATTAAATTGCTCCATGGCCTTTGGTTGCTGGTTCGAAAACCTTATTTGATCAACCTGATCCTAAAAGAAGAACAACAACTTGAAGCGGCATTTTACAAACGATTTCCCGATGTTCAATTGCGACAAATTGATGTATTTTCATGGCCAGAAGCACAACACCTCGAGGTGAAACCTTATTCTTTTCTTTCAGGTTCTTCGTTAGCGACTGATTTTGCTTTGCTTCAATTGGTCTGTCGCAAATATCAGGTGCATACTTATTTTGAAATTGGAACGTGGCGAGGAGAAAGTGCAGCGAATGTGGCGCCATATGTGCAACAAGTATACACCCTCAATTTATCAGCTGCGCAGTTGCAGCAAATGGGAGCCACTGCATCTTATATTGCAGCACACCGCACTTTTTCTAAAAAAATTGCAAACGTACAGCACTTAGAAGGTGACTCTGCAACCTTTGATTTGAGTCCGTATTTAGCGCAATGCGATTGCATTTTTGTTGACGGAGACCACGCTTATGAAGCGGTAAAACGTGATACACAACGCATGCTCGGACTTCGAAAAAATGAGCAAAGTATTTTAATTTGGCACGATGCAAAATCAGACACCGAATACCCGAGGTATGATGTGCTCAGAGGAATATATGAAGGATTGCCTACCGAAATGCATGCACATGTTTATTTGGTTAAACACGCGTTGTGCGCCATCTATTTGCCTGAGGGGCATCCGAGCCATGCACAAGTGCTCCACGAAAAACCAAATCAATTTTTTTCGCTTACTCTGAATCAGGAACCTTTCCAAGATTAAATACGTCGAGCCAAATCAGGTAATTGCAGCAACGAAATAAGAAATCTTTAGCCGGACTTTCTTGATCTGTCGCTAAAATCGTTGGTGCATCTTGGCTGAGTCTTTGCCAATCTACCAATTGCAAAGGATCGAGTTTCATTTTGGTATGCAAGATGTCAAGCCAATAGGAGCTTGTTTGGTGCATCCATTCTGCCTGGGGTACTGAAAACCCTTTTTTATCTTTTCTCCAAGTAATTTCAGGCGGTAAAATAGCTTGCATCGTGGTTCTGAGTTCATGCTTAGACCAGCCGTTCTTAATGAGTTTTTCAGGACTTAAATTTTCTATTGCTTTGACCAAGAACATGGCATCGGCAAATGGCGTTCTCGATTCAATGCTGTATTGCATCGAACAGCGGTCTTCCCAGCGCAATAAACCTTTTAAGGCCGATCCTTCTCTGTAATCTTGGAGGTGTTTTTGTAGTGACCTAAAGCGTTTCCTTTTAGGAAGTTCAGCTGCTTTCAAATATTGTAATGCGATTTTCTTTCTTTTGAAAAATCCTCGAGTGAACTCAGCAGGAAGCAAACTTAAAAAGTCTAGGCTCCATTCTTTCAAAATATATTTTTTATCAGTAGGGCTGTTGTCAAGAAAACGCCATTCTTGGAGGAATTTGTTCAGCTTACCTTTGAAAAGAAGTTCTTTTAGGTAAGTAGGGTAGAAAACTTGGTAGCCGGCAAATAATTCATCGCCACCTTGGCCATCGAGTAAAATTTTAATTTGCTGATTTGCTGCTGCTTTCATAACGGCGCTCTGCGCATAAGTACTCGAAGTCAAGAGCGGGATGTCCTGATGATAGATTAAATTTTCTAAGGAAGCAACGAGCCCTTTTGCATTGACTTCTTGCTGAATCCAAGTTACTTGCGTTTTGTTTACCATTATTTCAGCCCAAGATCTTTCGTCTAGAGGTGATTGATGAACGGCAGTAAAAGCAGTAATACCTTCTGAAAGACTTTCTACAGTTGCTTTGTTTTGGATATCTTTTGAAATGGCTATTAATGAACTGGAGTCCAGACCGCCTGAAAGGCAAAAACCAATAGGAACATCGGCCCGAAGTCTGCGCTTGACGGCTTCGTACAAGGCCTCTCGGGTATCGGTATAAGGCATTTCTTGATTCCTTTTGTAAGGAGCGATTTTAAAATCCTGATCTTTTAAAGTATAGCTCATGTAATGCCCGGGTGGCAGTTCAAAAACACCTTTGAAAAAACCCTCTGCATGGACTTCAATTTGTACATTGGCTAAAAAATCAGCAATTGCCTTTGGATTCACTTCGGCTTTGTAGCTCGGGATGCACAATAAAGATTTAATTTCAGATGCGAAGCCAAAGTGTTCTGGTGTATGGACAAAATAGAATGGTTTGACACCAAAAGGATCGCGTGCACAAAAAAGGGTTTGCTTTTGGCGGTCAAAAATGCAAAACGCCCACATGCCATCTAGATGTTCTAGACATTCCGCCCCCCAAAAATGGTATGCTTTCAAAAGGACCTCGGCATCCGAATTGGTGGTGAAAACGAGGCCTTGATTGCTTAAAAATTCTTTGATTTCCAGATAGTTGTAGATCTCCCCATTGTAAACCATGCAATAGCGATCGTCTAGAAACATTGGCTGAGCAGCTGCGTCGGTAAGGTCGATGATAGCCAAGCGCCGATGCGCAAGACCAAGTTTTTCGTTTTCATAGATGTGCAGCCCGGCGCCGTCTGGCCCACGGTGGGTCAATTTTTGGCTCATTTGTTCGAGCACGGCAGTGGGATAGGAGGATGCTTTTTTGTCAATAAGTCCGGCTATTCCACACATTAGGGCTGAATATTTTTATCGAGTAGGTAAACAAAGCTTGCGATGGCTGCCGCTCCAAGTTCGAGTTCACGCTTGTTGACGGACTCAAAAACGTCACTAGGGGCGTGGTGGTAATCAAAATAGCGTTGAGAATCTGGTACAAAACCAAACAAGGGAATGCCCGGATAAACCGATTTCAATGGCCCTATGTCAACTCCGCCGTAGCCTTTTTCAAAAATATGAAGGTCATAAGTGCTCAGAGATGGCTCAAAACTTTGTAAAAGTGCTAGATAGGATTCGGGACCATCAAGATTGAAGCCTCTAGGAGCGAAGCCGCCGCGGTCGCTCTCTAAAGCAGCAATGTGCTTTTCTTGGTTGGCCAATACCCATTTGGCATATTGTTGCCCACCTTGGTTGCCGTTTTCTTCATTCATGAAAAATACCACGCGAATGGTGTGTTTGGGTTGGTAGCCTAATTCTTTGAGTATCCTGAGCGCCTCGAGGCAATGAATCACGCCAGCACCGTCGTCGTGGGCGCCTTCGCCTGTATCCCAAGAATCAAGGTGTCCTCCGATGGTAATGATCTTTTCTGGAAATTGACTTCCTTTTAGTTCTGCCATTACATTGAACGAAGGTGCATCCGGAAAATCACGGCAATCCATTTCTAAGTAAAATTGTACTTTTCCTTGTTCAAGCGCCGCTGATAGTGCATTGGCATCTGCTGTTGAAAGTGCCGCAGCAGGAATTTTGTTTACGCCATTTTCATAGTGCATAGAACCAGTATGTGGGTGCGTGTCTTGAGGAAGGCCTAACGAGCGTATCAAAACGGCTTTGGCGCCTAGTTTTCCTGCTTCAACAGCACCATTGCCGCGTATCGCATAACAGGCGCCATAGGCTTTAAATGTTTGAATTTGAGACGCATCCATCGCCTGATTTAAAAAGACTATTTTTCCTTCGATATCTTTTTGTTTGGCTTTCTGAAGATCCGTAAGATGCTTGAATTCGATGACTTCTGCCTGCAAGAGGCCATTGGTTCCGATGGAACCGCCAAGGGCTAATAAGTGCACTTTAGTGAGTGTTCCTTTCGCCGAACTAAACCAACCACTTTCTGTCGTGCCGCGCTCCCAATGTGGAACAGTGATGGCTTGCTTCGTGACGCGATCAAAATGATAGGAATTCATTTTTTCGTAACTCCAGTTAACGGCCATTTCGGCTTGTGCTGAGCCCGAAAGCCTTGGGCCAATTTGCTTGCACAATTGCCTTAAATCCTCATAGGCAGCTCCTCTAAGAAGGGCTTCATCGTAAATCTTACGAATCATCAAACTATCCTGAGCAGAGAGATAAAAACTCAAAGCCCCAAGGAGCAAAGCAGGAATCAACTTGAATTTCATGAATAGAATTTGGGTAAAAATACCAATTTCCGCCAAACACAGCTGGCTTTTGGCTATCTTTGCACCTGATCTAACAAAACAATAGAATGGCTTTAAAATGCGGTATCGTAGGCTTACCAAACGTCGGTAAATCCACATTATTTAACTGTTTGTCTAATGCAAAGGCGCAATCGGCAAACTTTCCTTTTTGTACAATTGAACCAAACCTTGGTACTATATCGGTTCCGGATCCGCGTCTTGAAAAACTAGAAGCCATCGTCAACCCAGAGCGCGTGGTGCCTACCACCATGGAAATCGTCGATATCGCGGGCTTGGTTAAAGGCGCCTCAAAAGGAGAAGGTCTGGGCAACCAGTTCTTGGCCAACATCCGTGAAACTGATGCCATTTTGCACGTTTTGCGTTGCTTTGACGACGGCAACATTATCCATGTCGATGGCAGCGTTGATCCCATCCGCGACAAAGAAATCATTGATATCGAATTGCAACTCAAGGACCTCGATACCATCGAGAAGAAAATACAAAGTTTGGCACGTGTCATCAAGTCCGGAGACAAAGATGCCATCAAAGAAAACGAATTAGCGCTGCTCATCAAGGCCGGTCTTGAACAAGGTAAATCTGTCCGAGGTTTGGGTTTCTCTCAAGAAGAGATGGACCTCATACATTCGTTTAATCTCATCACATCCAAACCTGTCATGTATGTTTGTAATGTTGACGAAGCTTCTGTAAAAACTGGCAATGCGCATGTGACGCGTGTCAAAGAGGCGGTAGCTGCAGAAAATGCAGAAGTACTTATCATTGGTGCCAAAATTGAAGCAGATATTACCGAGCTTGAAACCTATGACGAACGTCAAATGTTCCTAGAAGAGCTTGGTTTAGAAGAACCCGGAGTAAACCGACTCATTCGTCAGGCCTATCATTTATTGAATCTACAAACTTATTTTACTGCAGGTGTCAAAGAAGTAAGGGCCTGGACCATCCGTAAAGGCATGACAGCTCCTCAAGCGGCAGGCGTCATTCACTCTGACTTCGAAAAAGGATTTATCCGCGCCGAAGTCATGAAATACAACGATTACATTACTTTGGGTTCTGAAAGTGCGGTCAAAGAGGCAGGTAAATTCAAAGTGGAAGGAAAAGAATATGTCGTAGAGGACGGCGATATCATGCACTTCCGATTCAATGTCTAATCTGTAACTATTTTTTATGCAAATTACAGCCAATCAAGCGCATTTAAAATCTTGGGTCCAAGTACCTGCTCATTCTGATTTCCCTATTCAAAACCTACCTTTTGGAGTGGTGAGCGAAAGCGCCAGACCAGCGCACAAATTTGTGGCAGTTCGCATCGGAGATCACGTACTGAATTTAGCAGCTTTAGCTGATTTTGGATATTTCGACGATTTATCATTTTCAAAGCAAGATTTCCAACAGGATTTTCTCAATCCAATGATGAAACACGGGAAAATGGCTGTTCGCGCTTTGCGAAATCGAATTTCAGAGCTATTGCTCGATGATAATAACTCTTTTAGGCTCCAGCAAGAACAACATGTGGCCTTAATTCCAATGAGTGCCGTAGAGACACACATGCCCATACAAATTGGCGATTACACCGATTTCTATTCGTCTAAAGAGCACGCTACCAACGTTGGAATCATGTTCAGAGACCCAGCAAATGCATTATTGCCCAACTGGCTCTGGATACCGGTGGGTTATCATGGTAGGGCTTCTTCAGTAATTCCATCAGGCCAAGATGTCATACGTCCTAAGGGTCAAATCAAACCCGATGACAACGCAGATCCTATTTACGCACCCTCACGACAAATCGATTTTGAGCTTGAAATGGGCTTTATAACTTTTGACGGAAAACCACTGGGTCAACAGATTAGTACTGACGAGGCCGAAGAGCACATCTTTGGTTTGTGTTTATTCAACGATTGGTCTGCCAGAGATATTCAAAAATGGGAATACGTTCCGCTTGGGCCATTTTTAGCGAAGAATTTTGCTTCTTCTATGTCTTGCTGGATTGTAACCCTAGATGCACTTCAACCATTTGCAACAGCCACCCCAGCACAACACCCAGACGTGCTTTCCTACCTCAAATTTGAAGGAAACAAATCTTACGACATTCAATTAGAAGTTGCTATTGAAATTCCGCAGCATCCTGAAAAAATTGTTTCTCAATCCAATTTCAAATATATGTACTGGAACATGGCGCAGCAGCTCGCGCACCATACCGTCAATGGTTGTAATATCCGTTGTGGCGACCTCATGGGTTCGGGTACAATTTCTGGACCTACACCAGAATCTTACGGTTCTATGTTAGAGCTTGCCTGGAAGGGTACCAAGCCCATTCAAATGCCAGATGGTTCGGAGCGCCGCTTCATTCATGACCACGACACCGTCATTATGCGCGGTTACTGTCAAAATAATGGCATCAAAATTGGTTTTGGGGAAGTCAGATCCAAACTATTACCAAGTTTGTAATGCTATACGACGGCACCGGCCATATTGACCTCGAACAAGAACGCATTGAAATCCTCAATGCCTTTAAAGGCTTGTTGCGTGCCACCAAAGACCGCAGTCGGGAAGAAACTAAACTCATTCGCAAAGCCTTTGATATCGCACTTGATGCGCACAAAGATATGCGTCGAAAGTCCGGCGAGCCCTATATTTATCACCCGATTTCAGTAGCCAGAATTTGTGCTGAAGAAATGGGTTTAGAACCCACTGCTATTGTTTGTGCCCTTTTGCATGATACCGTAGAGGATACGCATCTTACGCTACAAGATATCGAGGATCTCTTTGGCCCGACGGTCAGAAAAATCATCGACGGTCTTACAAAAATTCCAGAGGTATTTGATGAAAACACCTCTATCCAAGCTGAGAATTTTAGAAAAATGATCCTTACAATCTCTGATGACTTCAGGGTGGTCTTGATCAAACTCGCCGATCGCTTGCACAACATGCGCACCTTGCAAAGCATGAAGCCCGAAAAGCAGCTTAAAATTGCCTCTGAAACCAAATTTCTATATGCACCACTGGCGCATCGCTTGGGTCTTTATCCGATCAAATCTGAGCTCGAAGACCTCTCGATGAAATATTGTGAGGCTGATGTCTACCTAGAAATTGAAACCAAATTAAAATCAACTCAAGATGTCCGAAACCGCTTTATTCGCCGTTTTGTAGCGCCAATTCGAACGGCCTTACAAGAACAAGGATATCAGTTTGAAATCAAGGCCAGAACCAAATCAATTTCTTCGATCTGGCGCAAAATGCAAACCAAAGACATTCCTTTTGAAGAGGTCTTCGACGTATTTGCACTCCGCATCATTTTAGATACGCCTCCAGATCGCGAAAAATCAGATTGCTGGCGTGTTTATTCGGTGGTCACGGACTTCTATCAACCAAGTCCAGAACGCTTGCGAGACTGGGTTTCCACACCAAGAGCGAATGGCTATGAGTCTTTGCATACCACAGTTATGTCACCACAGGGTAGGTGGGTAGAGGTGCAAATTCGCAGCGAGCGCATGGACGATATCGCAGAACACGGACTTGCCGCTCATTACAAATACAAAGAATCTAAATCCGAAGAAAATAAATTCGACCGTTGGATTGCTGAAATCCGTGAATTACTCGATAACCCTGATGCCAGTGCACTCGATTTTGTCAATGATTTCAAGCTGAATCTGTTTAATGATGAAATTTATGTCTTTACACCAAAGGGCGAGTTACGTGTATTACCCACGGGTTCTACGATTCTAGATTTTGCTTACGATATTCATACCGAAATTGGCAACCATTGCATTGGCGCAAAGGTCAATAACAGATTGGTGCCACTCAGTTATCA
>JBIPMW010000387.1:0-4538 GCA_044376455.1 Crocinitomicaceae bacterium
GTACAAGGCTATCGACTTGCGGTACAACGCTCCATTGCGTAGGGGTGTTCACTCAATGGGGGCTGTTTGAGCGGACCTACGATTCCGAAGGTAGGCGGCTGTCTTGGGATCACGGCAAGGCGAAATATTTTGTCGACGAACAGAGGCAGGAATCGGTCGGACCATCAGCAACTAACGAAGGAGAGCAACAATGAGCGAATGGAAAGAACGGATCAAGCAATGGGCGATTAGTGGCGATCGCAATTTGATAGAGGGTTCGACCACAGGGAAGCAGATGGACAAGCTCCTCGAAGAGGTCAAAGAGCTTCGGGAGGGGCTGCTAAACCAAAACAGCGACGAAATCAAGGACGCGATCGGCGATATCCAAGTGGTCTTGGCGGTCATGTGCTGTCAACTGGGCATCGATATCGACGAATGCCGGGAGATCGCCTGGGAAGAGATCAAGGACCGCAAGGGTAAAATGGTTGACGGAGTGTTCGTGAAGGAGGCGCAATCGTGAGTAACCCAAAATGGCAGATCGGTCCGGTTAAACTGGCTAATGGATCGGAGGCAGAAATTACTCGCATCAACGAAGGCCAAGAGGACTTTTGTTACGTTGGCCATGTGGTGATTGGAGCAACATGGCATCCCGCAGGATGGCACGCTAGCGGTAGAATGATGTATACACACAAAGACACGGGCAACAACCTAGCCCCACAGCCAAAGAAAACGGTTCGGGTGAAGTTATGGCTATTGGTTTGGCCAAATGGCGTGGTGACTGTCTTTTACAAGGAAGGAGAAGCGATTACCAACGCCAAAAACCACGGTTTCGCCCTCATCCCAATCGATCGCGAAGTCACGGAAGGGGATGGGCTATGACAGACCAAGAAATACTTGACCGGATCGATGCGGAAATCGCTAGGGTATGGGACTTGGATCGGCACAAGGAGAGCATGGGGACTCTAACGGCTCGTGCGGCTTACATGAACGGCCTTCGATTTGCTAGGGCGTTGATCGAGAAACGAACAGAAGAGGTGGCATTTTGAGCGGCGGAAACTGGATCTGCAAGCGCAACCCTGGCGATTCGATCGAGATGGAACACCTCGGCTACGTCAACACGGTAAAGTTGGTGCGAGTGATCGACGGCAAGCATGCGTGGCTTGCGATCAACGGCGAAACACACGGACCGCTGGCTGCTGGCGCTGAGATCGTCATGGGTGGGGAGACAGCGATCCTGTTGGCGATCGTGCGGTTTAAGGGACAGGAAGTTACGATAGGCGTCAATGCTTCAAAAAAAGTGAAACTGAGAGCGCTAGAATGAGCGAATGGAAGCGAGTATCACGGCGCGAGCCATGTCCGGTGTGCGGCAAGCCTGACTACTGCACCAGGACCGTAGACGGCTCTGCTGTGCGGTGTATGCGGGTCGATTCAGACAAGCCGAGTGCGGCGAAAGACGGGACCATGGGGTGGATCCATGTGCTGTCCAACCCGTTGCCGCCAGTCTCACCGACGAAGACCGTCCTGAAGAAGCCTGACTGGACAAGGGAGTGCCGAGCGATGTTCGACCATGAGAAGGCGCACGACAAGCGTTGCGAGATTGCTGATACGTTGGCAGTCTCCGTCGAGTCGCTTGAATTGATGCGAGTTGGCATTGGATGGGACGAATGGAACGGCGCAGAGTTCTCAAGTTGGCCGAGTCGCGACCACAACGGACGTTGCATCGGTTACGTTCGCAGGTACGTTGATGGTGCCAAGCGTACCAACGAGGGAGGTTCCACTGGCGTATTCTACACTTCGGAGTGGTTCAGCCGTCCTGGTCCGCTTTGGGTCGTTGAGGGGGGATCGGACGTTGCGGCTTGCGAGTCGGCGGGACTTTGCGCAATTGGTCGAGCATCGAACACCCACGGTGGCGAGTACGTTCGTCGCATGGTCAAGCAATGCTGTCCAGACAAGCGAGTGATCGTAGTTGGTGAGCGTGACGAAGTGCCTGAGAAACGAGGGCGCGTGCCGAGCTGTACGCTGAACTGCCGAGGGTGCGCGTTCTGCTGGCCTGGACTGTTCGGCGCGAAGAAGGTGGCTGCGGAACTCAACACTCGATGGGTGATGGTCCCCAAGCCGCACAAGGATATGCGAGAATTGCTAACCGCAGGTGGTCTGTGGTTGGATTTGGTTGAGTTGTTTTAATTGGAGATTTGACGATGAGCGAGAAAAGCAAAACTGACCAACTTTTAGATACAATTGTAGACTGGTGGAAGCAGCAGGGTTTAAGCGAAAACAAAATAGAAGTTGCACTGCAAAGAGGCTCGCTCAAACGACTTTTGAGCAAAGTGGGCGATGAAACTTTAAGTCTTGCCGATAGAGCGCAAGCGTACTTAGCGGTAGAAAATGGAATTGTTGTGATGGCTGAGGCTCTATCTAAAGTAGATGAGCCGTGGGCGCAAGAAGTAATTGCAGGCTGGCGAAAAGAAGAAGGGAGTGGTGATGCGAAAGCAACCGAAGAAACAGCGGGTTCCTAGAACCCGAGCCGACAACACCATGACAGAGGCGGGGTTCTGGTCGTTCATCCGATCGAACCTGCGGCTGATGTCTCGCAAGTGGCGTCCGTTACAACGTGCGATGGAAGCCTCGCGGCGTCCGAGTCAGAGCGACAACAAGCGACTGAAATACGAGCACCAATGCAGCCAATGCTTGCAGTGGTTCCCGCAGAAGCAAGTCGCGGTCGACCATGTGATTCCAGTAGGGAGGTTGCTGGCGTACAGTGATCTCCCAGGATTTGTAGAGCGTCTGCTATGTGAAGCAGACGGATTTGTGGTGCTGTGCGAGCATTGCCACAATGTAAAAACTCACGGCTCGCAAAAGGAAGTGACTTAGTATGCCTTACGAACAACGCGACAATAGCGGAACCCTTTTCGTCAACGATAAGAAAACCGATCCGAAGTCGAACCTGCCCGATCGCAAAGGGGACGGGGTGATTAACGGACAGAAGGTGTGGATATCCGCTTGGATCAAGCAAGGAAAGTCAGGTGAGTTTCTCAGTCTGTCTTTCACTCCGAAAGAAGCAGGCGGCAGCAATGCCCAATCTAGCAAGCCAGACTCTCCATCGACTGGCGGAGCACCCTTCTAGCCATGAAACGCATGAGCGACAAGACACGAGCACGATTCATGGCGGCTAAGCCTGTTCGGGACAGCCTCCGTGAGTCGGTTGGGTGCTGTGAGGTGTGCGATCGTCCATTCTTGAGCGATTGGACAATGCCATTCGATGTCCATGAAATCTCCAGGGGGGTGCATCGGCAAAAGAGTCTCGACAAACTCTTTGCGTTGCTTGTTGTCTGCCGAACTTGCCATGACTCGCTTGGAGATGCGGGGAAGTGGCCGGAGGCAAGGCAGCTTGCATTGCTCGCCGAGCGTCGGTTGCACGACTGGGATCTCATTGCCTACTTGGAGTTGACTTCACCGAGAGCACCTCGGAGAATCGAGATAGAGGAGGTTGTTGCGTTTATGAAAAACGAAATGCTTAAAGTCGATGAAGTGGCGGACAAGATGCGGGTGAACCGTCGCACAGTGCAAACCTGGATCGACAGTGGCGAGCTAGCTGCGGTGGACGTTCGACCCGACAAGGCGCAACGTGCTATGTGGCGAGTGCAGCCGATCGACCTATTACGGTTTGCGCAGGCTCGAAAGTCTTCGGAGCGATAGACCAACGAAAAAACGCTGGCACCCCATGAGCGAGTGTCAGCGTTGCGTGGTTGGTGGGTATAAATGCTCATTCGTGCAGCTCCAGTCCAATGATCTCGCCGTCCCCTCCGTCAAACACCATTGCGGCGTATGACGAGTCGGGGTAGTCCTCTTTGAGCCGCTGCTGTGCGAACGCACAAAACGCTTCCCACACTTCGTCTGCCGAATTACCTTTGTCGCGAATGATCGCCTCGACGAACCACTCTCGCGGCGTTGGTTTAGTTTCCTGAGTCATTGCTTCACCTCCTCGCTAACTGACACTGAAATCATTCCCTGTAAATGCTTACAGCAGTGAGCTCGTTTCATGGCTGCTCTGGATCGATCGGCTTCGATTTTTTCTTTTTCCGTCGATACCAAAGATCTAGCATTTGTTTTTGTCCGCATTCTGCGCCCATGCTTTTTTTCCATCCAGAGATTTTGTATACGTCATCACCCGCCTGCAACGACTCATGGCTAGCCAGCAATCTATAGCCTAAACCTGGGTTGGGCTTCTGTTGTTCGCTCACTGCGTCACCTCAAAGCCTTTTTCCGTGATCGTGATCGTCAGCCCGTTGGGTGTGCTGATCGTATCGGTAGCCCTGAGCTTGTAGTGCCTTTGCTCAACGCTCGGCTCTACGCACTTGATCCGATCGCCGCTTGGGCTTTCGACCGAATCACCCACCCGCAAAACGTAATGCTTCGGCTCAGGCTCGACCACCTCGATGCGTCGGCGATACCAAATTCCAAAAACTTGATGCCCTCCGTCTTTTGCTTGGCAGCTTGGCCCCCATTGGCCGGACACTCCAAGGCACTCATCGCCGGGCTTTGGTTCCTCATCGGGAAAC
>JBIPMW010000166.1:0-4530 GCA_044376455.1 Crocinitomicaceae bacterium
CAATACGTGCCTAATCAAAAACTAGACTCCCTTACCACAGGCAATCACCAAGGCGTCATTGCTATGATTCCGCCAATTTCTTACCAAGAAATTGAACCCCTCATTGACCAATGGCTAGAGGATGGCAAAAAACCTAGCGTTCTTGTCCTAGACCGTATCACCGATGTCAGAAATTTTGGAGCAATCATTCGTAGCGCAGAGTGCATGGGTGTAGATGCCATCTTGATTCCGAGCAAAGGATCCGCTTTGGCCACAGCAGATGCCATGAAAGCTTCTGCGGGTGCCCTCAACCGTTTGCCAATCTGCAAAACCGAACAACTCAAACAATCGTTGTTTTATTTACAGCAATCAGGGCTGCGCTTGGTGGCTTGTACCGAAAAGGCATTAGTACCTTTACACGAAACCAACCTTAGGGGAAGTGTGGCTATTATCATGGGCTCTGAAGAATCTGGCATTACCCAAGATCTCATCAATATGGCCGACATCAGCTGTAAAATTCCGATGAAAGGCGCTATCTCTTCTTTGAATGTGGGTGTCGCTACTGGTATGGTCCTTTACGAAAGAACCCGCCAAGAATTAGTTGGGTAAGCTCAATTTGGGCACCAGCGTGAGCAATTCTGAAAGCGCTGCTATCGTGTGCTCGTAGCCAAAACTGTTTTTACCGCTTGGATCAAACCAAACGGCTTGCATCCCTGCCCTTAAAGCACCTGCAACATCGACATGGTAATCATCTCCGATCATCATGGATTGCTGCGGCTTGGCATTCGCCTGATTCATTGCGTAATTGAATATGGCAACATCGGGTTTGTTTTTACCTACAAATTCAGAGCAAACAATCACATCAAAAAAAGCGCGTAAACCACAATTTTCTAGTTTGATAAACTGTACCTCCTGAAAACCATTGGTGATGATGTGCAGTTGATAACCCATCTGTTGTAATGCCTGGAGTGTTTCAAGCGCCTCTGGAAACAAAGCTGTTTGAAAGGGAGAAATCTGAACATAAGCATCAGAAAGTCTTCTGACTAACGTCTCGTCTTGAATTTTAAAATGCTTGAGTGTAACGCGAAAACGCTCATAGCGTAAATCGTCTTTTTTGATTTTCCCTTTACCATATAATTTCCAGAGATGGGCATTTTGATACACATATTGCTGATGAAAATGCTCAAAACCACCGATACGCGCTTCTAATTCCTCTTCCTTAAAAATTTGGCGCAGGGCATTTTCAGAATTCTGATCGAAATCCCAAAGCGTGCGGTCGAGGTCAAAAAAGAGGTGGCGCTTAGAAGAGGGCATAACTGATGAGGGTCAGTAAGAAGGCATTGAGGGCTAAACCTATGAGCACAAACCAAAAAGTTGTTTGGTACTTGCCATAAAATTTGGCGGCCACATAACTACCAATAGGCACAGAAAAAAAGAGCGGGGCAAAAAGGGTAATGCCATAAAAACCGAAACGGTGCTTGATCTGTACAATGAACTTTTTAGTCCGGGTTACTTTGTAGTAATTGATGGGTTCAATACCCGCTGCGAGGGCTACTTCCCTTTTTGCGATGCGGCGGCGGTGAATGATACGCATCACGACCTCGCTGCCAAAATAAAACACTGCAGAAGCCGTAGCGGCACCTAGAAAGGAGGCTAGCCATGTTTGATAAAATGCCAATTCAAAGCCCTGCCCAGGAATGGTCGAGACCATGAATTTGATCATGGCTAAAAAATAAATACTCCAGAATCCAATCCAGTTCATGTTGTTTTTTCCTTATTGTTTGATGCCAAATGCGAGGTCGCCGGCGTCGCCTAAGCCAGGTACGATATATGATTTTGCAGTAAGCTCCGCGTCGATGGCGCCAACCCAAATTTGTGTTGAACTCGGTAATTTAGCCCGTACAAAATCCAAGGCCTCAGGTGTGGCTATGGCACTTAGGATATGAATTTGGCTTGGTGCGCCTTGTTTTCTGAGCGCCTGATAAACAGCTACTATGGAACTTCCGGTGGCTAACATCGGATCCGAAATGACCCAAATTTTTTGATCAATTTCAGGAATCGCCATGTATTCTACCTCGATTTCAAAATCTTCGGGCGAGCTATGTTTGCGGTAGGCAGATATAAAGGCGCTATCGGCGTGGTCAAAAGTGCGCAATACGCCATCGTGCATAGCTAAACCTGCGCGCAAAATGGTAAATAAGACCGGTTGTTGAGCGGGAAGCGCTACTTGGGCGATACCAAGTGGCGTTTGCACCTCTTTTTGAACAGATGGCAAGGTTTTAGACATTTCATAGCTCAGGATTTCTGCAATTCTGGCCAAGTTGTGTCTGAAACGCAGGCGGTCTTCTTGAATGCCAACCGCCCTGATTTCAGAGAGGTATTGGCCTAAGATAGAACTTTGAAGTCCGATGTGATGTACCATCTTGATTTTTCTTTAAAATTACGTATTATTGGACGATTTTTCCATTTAAATATCTCTGCTATGCAAGCTCAGCGCAAGGTTCTGTTTCTCATCATTATAGCTGCCTTAGGTTACTTTGTCGATATCTATGATTTGGTTTTATTTGGTGTTGTCAAGGCTGAAAGTCTAGCAACAATCATGCCTAATGCCAGCAATGCACTGCGCGCTTCCACCGGAAAATTCTTGTTCAATATTCAAATGTTGGGAATGCTCATTGGTGGAATTCTTTGGGGGGTACTTGGCGATAAAAAAGGACGCTTGAAAGTATTATTTGGCTCTATCCTACTCTACTCGGTTGCCAATATCCTTAACGCTTTTGTGACCGACATTCCGAGCTATACAGCCATTCGCTTGCTCGCAGGCATTGGCCTTGCCGGCGAGTTGGGTGCTGGCATTACACTTATTTCTGAACTCATGAACAAAGAAACACGCGGCTACGGCACCATGATCGTCGTGACATTCGGAGCACTGGGGGCCGTTGCAGCTTCTTTGGTAGGTGCAGAAGGACAAATAGTCGGAGCTTTTATTGCTCAACTCAGCGGCTGGCAACCTGCCAACTGGCAAGTAGTCTATTTGATTGGTGGCAGCATGGGGCTTTTGCTGCTGTTGTTGCGTGTTGGGGCATTGGAATCGGGGTATTTTCAGCAAATGGATGCCGATAAAGGCATTCAAAAAGGACAGCTCAAACTCATTTTTGGCAACGAACAAAACCTCATCAAATACCTACACTGCATCAGCATTGGTATCCCAATTTGGTACACTGTTGGTCTTTTAGTAATGAACTCGGCAGATAATTTTGGGCCGTGGCTGGGTGTCTATGATATTTCCAATGGAAAAGCCGTGATGTATTGTTACTTGGGGCTCAGTGCAGGTGATTTACTCGCTGGATTTTTGAGCCAATGGTGGAAAAGCCGAAAAAAGGTGGTCCAGCTCTATTTGGTCTTTTCTTTGTTAGTGACTATTACTTTTTTAGGTGTTTTTCACCACTATAACATCACGAACAATACGTATTATTTCCTATGTTTTTTACTAGGTTCAGGAACGGGTTATTGGGCTATTTTTGTCACGATTGCCGCAGAACAATTCGGTACCAACATTCGCTCCACGACAGCCAATACGATTCCTAATTTTGTAAGGGGTTCTGTCAATGTCGTGGTGCTGTTTTTTAGCTTTTTGGTCAGCTTGGGCATCAATGACGGGGTTTCAGCCACCGTTGTAGGATGCTTGTTTATTGGGCTGGCCTTGTATAGTTTGAGTCAGCTAAAAGAGACTTTTGGCAAAGACCTCAATTATTTTGAGGTGTCGTAAGTCTTAAATCTTTTGAGAGTAGTTCTCGAAATCTTCGATGAGTTCTTGGTCTACTTGCTTGGCTACGGTAATCGGAATGTAGTCCACTACAACGTTTGTTTTGTCGAGACCGAAGTCTTCAGCAGGTTTAAGCCCTGTAGATTTCACAAAACGATAAGCGCGCACACATAATTTCTGGAATGGCGTGAGTTGGTTATCCATCGCCACCCTAGAATTCAAAACGATGAATTTGAAATCGACTTGGTCAAGTTTACCGCGTACACTTTCAAAGACGCTTTCACCACTGAGCTCGCCCTTTTCAATCATTTTACAGTAAATCTTGCGCATCATGTATTCAATGCGGTGCTCTTCCTTGAAGCCCATTTGAAGCGTTACATAATAACAGCGCTTATCAATGATTTGGTGCACTGAATAATGCACCCCCCATGGTTCGTTCAGGATGTCAAGGTGTAAAAACCAAATGGTGCCTGCCTTTCGAGGTTTTTTATAGAACAAAGAATGATAAACGGTTAAGTCAAGTTTGTTTGCAGAATTTGAACGCGTCGGAAAAACTAAGTTTGAGGCTTCGAATACCACACCGTTATCGTCATGTACCGCATTAATCAATGGAATAACTGAATTCATCGGAAGGTATTCAGTGATGCTGTTGCGTAGGTTTTTGGCCTTGAAGTATAAGAACAACAGCAGAAAGAAACCTATTGATAACACTAAAGTAAACCAACCTCCCGAAACAATTTTCCCCATATTTGAGATCAAGAAAATCATTTCAATGCTGATGAAAA
>JBIPMW010000440.1:0-4503 GCA_044376455.1 Crocinitomicaceae bacterium
ATTTTTCTCGACCATGGCATCACTTTATCTCTGCGTTTGGAAATCGGCAATAATGAAGCCATTAAACAAGCGGTCGCCGGTGGTTTAGGAATCTCGGTTCTGTCTCAGCACGTCTTAAATTTAGATAATCCTAATGGGGAATTTACCATCCTTGACGTGGAAGACTTTCCCATCCAACGCCATTGGTATGTGGTTTATCCCAAGGATAAAAAACTATCCGTGATCGCCAAGACTTTTCTTGATTATCTCCTCTCAGGGGATGTACGGGCATAAGCACCCACAGACCCCCTATCAAGTCGAATTCGGTAAGCGCAAGCGATCGATCTATCTCCCATGTGTTCCCCTGAGTGCCGGGAGCATAGGCTTCCAGCACAGCGCCGTTTTGCCAACAGATGGCGATGAAATAATCACACACTGGACACTCCGTCTGAGCAACTTGCAGGGCCGGATACTTATATCCTGCGGGCAGGCGATCGCTCAAGAGTCGTTGAGCTACGCTGCCACAGTTGGGACACCGAATTTCTATAGAGTCCATTTGGTATCTTTCCCAAAATCCTTACCCAGTATGGATTAGAGCGAATTAGCCAAAATACCTGTAATTCTTACCCGTGAAGCGTCACAAGAGAGATACCAAATAGGTTCTATCAGCTTGTTCATCGCCATACCTCAAAATTGAATAGTGGTGTGAGAAGGAAAGGGTTAAGGTCGGACGTTTGCCCAGAGTGTTCGTTCAGGGTGGAAGACTATAATTGTCGTTCTACCGCAGCCGTAAATTCTTCATAGGGTTTAACCCCAACGGACTCGCGCCCGATCGCAAAAAGACATCGCAGGAGATCGCGAACTATTACTTGCCTTGCTGGACAATGCCTACAAAGACGTAAAGTATATGTTGGCCAACTTAGATATTGTGGTGGAGCGGCGGCGATCTTTGCTTCAATCTGTTCTAGAGACTCTTGAGTACCTCGGTCGTGAAATTAGCTCTTAGTTAAATCCTCACCGCCGGTGCGGCGGTAAGAGTTGTTGTTTGGTAGAGGCGGAGAGGCGTTTCTGGGTAGTCAAAGCAAGCTACAATTAAATCGGCTCGCTTGTGAGTTTATTCTCTGCTTGGCACGACTCCCAAGGGTGAAGACGAGAGTAAACCCGCTGGCTACGATAAACCTAAAATTTTCCCAAAATAGGAGGAACCTCTCATGGTTGAGGCTATCTTACCGGGTACTTACATAACAGTACGAGATGAAGGACTGATTAGCGCTGGTCAGGTTGTTTCAGGAAATATCGGCATTGTTGGAACCGCAGCCAAAGGACCAGTGGATGAAGTACAAATTCTTGGTAGTTTTTCGGAAGCCAAGGAAATTTTCGGGGACATTGACCCCGATCGCCAACTAACCTTAATTCAAGCACTAGAGCAGATTTATAACAATGGTGGTAAGACTGTCTATGCAGTTCGTACAGCCACTAAAGCCGACAATGCTGCCTACCAAATCAAAGATAGCACCGACAAAAATCTGGTGAAACTGGAGGCAAAAACTCCAGGAACCTGGGGCAATAATATCAAGATTAAAATCAGCGATGCAGACTCGCCTGCTAAGAGCGAGGATGCCGACCCGTCTGCTAAGAGCAAGAAAGTCGAGCTAACCTATCAAACTACTAAAGAAACCTATACCATTCATACGTCCGGCGACCTGAAACAACAAGTCAATGACCAGACTAAAGGTTCTACTTTAGTAACTGCTACTCTAGTAAAAGAAGCGTCCCCCGATAGTTTGCCGAAAAACACCGGCGATGTTGATGAGAAATTTGCCGCAGGCTCCGATGGCTCTGCTAGCGCTGATGACTATAAAAATAGTCTGGAAAAACTGGAGAATGAACTAATAAACTTGGTTTTGCTGGCTGGACAGGATGTCACCAACTCGGAAATGGTGACAGCATTGCTGGGTCATATAAACACAACCGCAACAATCAAACGAGAACGGATCGGCATTATTGGTAGCGGAACCTCTGATGATGTTAATGCGATCGCTGAACATACCCTAGATAGCGATCGCCTAATTTTGGTCGCACCAGGACTACAAATCTCCCCCCAGGTCAAACTCTCAGGCGCTTACACAGCAGCAGCAGTTGCGGGCCTACTGGCATCTCTGCCAGTGCAGGCTAGTCCCACTAACAAACCTTTGACGATTCCTGGTCTCTCCAAGGAGTTTTCCACCTCCCAGCTGGAAAAGCTCGTCGGGAACAGAGTGCTGGCGATCCAGAAACAGGAAGGTTTTCGGGTGGTTAAAGGCATTACCACCGCCACCAATTCCGCCTGGCATCAGATTACCACCAGGCGGATTGTTGACTATGCGATTTACGGGGTGCGCTCCGCCTGCAATCCCTACATAGGCAAGTTGAATAACGAACGGGTGCGGGGAGCGATGAAAGCTACCCTGGATGCCTTCTTGACGCGCATGGTACAGGATGAAGCTCTGATTAGCTATGAGTTAGCCGTCACCGCTAACCGAGCCCAGGAAATTGCCGGAGAAGCGATCGTTACCATGACCTTGCGACCGACCTTCAGTATTGACTTCATCAAAGTAACCATGTATCTCGGTTAACGCACCCATCAATTACTTCTCAGAGGAGGAAAACTATGGCCAATAACAACGTTTTTCGAGGGTCTGATGCTACCCTGGTGTTAGCTGTGGATGACAAAGCCACCGAAGAAGGCAAACTGGCGGATGGACTGATTAGTGAGTATGAGTTTTCTAATGTTGTCGGACGACTGCGAAATGTACAGGTGAACGTCCACAATGAGATCAGACCCTATCACGAAATTGGTAAGCGCTTTCCCAGTGAACTTCGTCCTGGTAATGTTGATGTTTCAGGCTTTGCTGAACGCGCTCACATTAACGGCGCACTCTTGCGGTTATTGTTAGGTGATGCGGCAAAAAGTCCACCGCCAGCAGACCCGATTCCCCAACCAACTTTCAACATCGTCATCAACTTGAAAAATCCGGCACTCCCCAGTAACAGCAGCAAACTCGTACTATTTGGGGTCAAGTTTGAAAAGTGGAGTTTCAGTTTGCCAGAAGATGATTTTATCATGGAAGGGGTTACTTTCCGCGCTTTACGGATCAGCAGCGAAGAAACCGCAGGCTAACAATTATGGCTGAAATTTCCCTGACTCCAGAAGACCTGTTAGCGGGTGCTTCTGTCACCTTTGACATTACGATCCCAGTCAGTATTTTGCATCCCGGCGAACTGGATACTTCAGCCGATAAATTCCCAGAGTCGAGGCGAATTGTCCAGATTCGTCCTCTGACTATTGGGAGATTTCAATTAATCATGAAAGCTTCCCGACAGGATGCAGGATTAATTCCCCTTTTAATGATTAAAGAATCCTTAGTTGAGCCAACTTTATCCTTGGAACAAGTTAAACAACTCCCTTTAGGATTGGTCAATTTTCTCATTGACAATATCCGCCAAATTAGTGGTTTAACAGGAAAAAAAAATCTTTCCTAGATGTTAGTCAGTCCCCTTGGGTACAAGCAGCTTATATCCTCGCTAGGGAGTTTGGTTGGACTCCCCAACAAGTACAAACAATGACAATGGCGCAAGTTTATCTATACTTACAAATGATCGCTGAGGATTCAACCAAAAACCATGAATGATGATTTTCTAGTCAGCCTCGGTTTAGAACTATATCAGGAGTTTCAACAATGGAATTACTCTTTAATTGACGATTGGCTTAATAGTATAGAGCTTTTAGAAAAAGACCTGCAACCTTTAGCAAGATTACATCTAAATTTAGAAGATTTATCGGAAATAACTGATTTATTTAGAGATTTGGATGCTTGGCTAACTGCTGATTTTGTTCCATCTTTAAGATCTAAAGATGGGGAAATGTCTTCTCTTGAAAGGGATAGTTACCCATTTGAGCTAGGGGGAAATACTTCTTCTTTCATGTCATTTTCTCGTCAATCTTTGGCTTCAACTTCTGATTATACTCAAACCAATCTAAGAGTAAGAACAAGCAATTATCTGCCTTTACAAAAGGAGCAAGAAAATTCATATAACCTTCGTCAAAAGAAACAGATAAGTTTTGATGATAATCATCAAGCTAATAATATTTATCCGCAGAATAACGCACCGAAAAGCCAGCCAGAATTAACCGATTTAGTTAAGGACATATCAGGAGAAAATTTACCCTTAGATTTGGATAAACTCAATTCAGAAATAACCCTTCGGCAAAATCAAAATCCTCAACCAAAGACTGAAATTAAGTCAAATAATCCCTCACCGAAAAACTGGCAAGAATTAACCGATTTAGTTAGGGATATATCAGGAGAAAATTTACCCTTAGATTTGGATAAACTCAATTCAGAAACAACCCTTCGGCAAAATCAAAATCCTCAACCAAAGACTGAAATTAAGTCAAATAATCCCTCACCGAAAAACTGGCAAGAATTAACCGATTTAGTTAGGGATATATCAGGAGAAAATTTACCCTTAGATTTGGATAAA
>JBIPMW010000028.1:0-13535 GCA_044376455.1 Crocinitomicaceae bacterium
GATTGCACTTTTTTCAAAATACCCCATGATCGCCCGTGGTGACGTCATGTTTGAATCACAGGGCGTCAAAGATTTTAACTATTGCATCTTTGCCGATATCGTCAAGCACCAGGATACTTTTAGAATTTACAACGTGCACCTACAGTCCATTAGATTGCATACCGACCCACATATTGAAGGAGCCGAAATGCAAACTTATGGTAGCAAAAAGGGTGCGCTTGCCGCCTATCGAAAACTAAGAGGTGCATTTGAAAAACGTGCTGAACAAGCCCGAAGAGTCGTTGAGCACATCAAAACTTCTCCCTATCCCGTTGTGGTTTGCGGTGACTTCAACGACACACCGATGTCCTATACCTACAACCAATTTCAATTGTTCTTGCAAGATGCTTTCAGGGCGGGTGGTTGGGGGCTCGGCACTACTTATGTAGGTAGACTTCCCGCTGGGCGCATCGATTATTTGTTCTATAGTCCGTTGTTGTCCGTGACCAATTTCAAAATCCAAAAAAATACTGCGAGCGACCACAGGGCAGTTTCCTGTATTTTTCACAAACAGCACCCATGATTGCAGTGATAGATTGTGGCAGCAGTAAAACCCCACAAATTGCCGAACAGCTTCAAGAATACGTCGATACAGCAGTCATTTCGATCCTCGATTTAAAACAAGAAAATTGCTCGAACTTTATGGGGTTTGTGATTTCTGGCGCTCCTATTTTATTGACAGACCTTGACCCCTCGCCTTACTTAGAAAAGTTCGGATGGTTGAGAAACGAAAATAGACCAATTCTAGGGATTTGTTTCGGGCATCAGGTACTTGGACTTTTGAACGGTGCCAGAATTTCCAAAATGAAAGAAGACCGCGTGTTTCAAGAAATTGAAGTCATTCAAGATGACCCGCTTTTTTTACGCCTGCCCAATATATTTGAGATGCAAGAAGATCATTGCGAGCATATATCAATTCCCAAAGATTTTGAGCACCTCGCATGCTCTGATACATGCATCAACGAGGCCATGAAGCACAAAACCAGACCGCATTACGGTGTGCAATTTCATCCAGAGGTGTCGGGTAATTACGGAAATATCTTGTTGGAGAATTTCGTGAATATAGCTTTGGATTATCAATGATAATGTGGGTGTTTTGTTCCCAGATACTTTGAATCTAACTTCAAAAATTAAATTTCTTGACGGAATTATTTCCCTGAAATTTGTAGGAGCTTAGTTTTATCCAAAACCTTGATTTTTCGGGTCTGGACCTCAATAATACCCTCTTCTTTGAAATCTTTGAGCAATCGAATAAGCGTTTCAGTTGCGGTGCCTACAAAATTAGCGAGGTCCTCGCGGCTTAAATTGATCGGCTCGTTGTCAAAAACATCTATCAGGATAAGCATCGTGAATGCCAGGCGTTCGCGCACAGATTTTTGAGCCATATTGGTAATGAAATCGGCACGATCTGCGAGCTCTTTGGATAATTCTTTGATGATGCCGTTTCGGAGTACCGGATTGGAATCCATGAGGTTTAGAAAGTCTTCTTTTCCGATGAAACAGATATTACTTTCTTCGAGGGTCTCGGCAGCAACCTTGTAGGGTTCTTCAGTAAACATGGCACGAAAACCTACCATTTCACCGGCTTTGGCGATGTGAATGATTTGTTCTTTGCCTTCATCACCTCTTTTAAAAATCTTGACCAATCCTTGATTGATGCAGTATACTCCTCTTGGAAAGGAGCCTTCTAGAAAAAGTGCTTGGTGTTTTTTGTAATAATTACAAGCCCTGTGAGAATTCAGGTGATCTAGTTCATCTGAGCAAAAATGATTGAGCAAGGAGTTTTGACGGCCTGTACAGGTCTGACATGTAACGTGCTTGTGCGATTTTTCTAGCATCCGATTGAATTGCTTACCAAATGTAAGAATTTTCGCTGAACCTCGAAAGCTGATCCACGTCATTTTTTAGCGGCATTTTGTGTCGCAAATTTGCAACATGAAACCCATCGAACTCATCAGAAAATACAATGTTCCGGGACAGGTTTATCTCTTAAATTGACATAAAAAAAGGGAGGCTAACGCCTCCCTTTTTTAAGTTTTATGTGAGCTCATTACATTTTGATAAACTTAGCGGTATCCGTTTGTTTACCTGAGCTTAGTTTAACGATGTAAGTGCCATTAGGAAGGTCAGAACTGTCTAATGAGATGTCTTGTGTGCCTTCGTTCATGTATACTTCTTTAGAAAGCACCAAACGACCTGTGATCGCATAAACTTGAACCGTTACTTTTCCGCTGTTTGCCAATTCAAACGTAAGGTTAGTGTTGTCTCGGGTAGGGTTCGGGTAAGCTTTCAATTTAGTTTTGAATTGACCGTTTGAAATACCATCATTGTTTTGAGTCGATAGATATTGGGTAGTTCTCCAGATTCCACGACCAAAAGTACCGAGATAGATTTCACCTGGACGACCGTTACCTTCATCAAATGTTCTCCAGTTTTGACGTACCTCATATACAGGCGTTCCTTCAAATCCGGTAGAAGCATTTTCCCAAGTAAGTCCTCCATTTTCAGAAATGAATGCACCGCTTGATGCACCTACTACAATGATATCTGGATCATTGCGATCAATGATACCATCGTAACATGCAATTCCAGAAACTATTGTTCCGAGGTTTGTAAAGGTTGGTGCACTCGCTGTAGCGTTGTTGGTACGCTTGTTCGTACCGTTAAAACCTGCGAAACAAATGAGGTCATTCGCATTACTTGGATTCACAGCGATACCTTCGTATGATGTATTTGTAATCTTGGTGATGGTCGTTGCTGTTGGAGGCGTAGTTGTGGCACCTTGTGTAACAAAACCGACTTTAGACGCAAAATTTGGATCGCTAGTGTATACAGAACCAAGGCCGTCTAGTCTCCAAACGCCATTTCCAGCACTGATATAACAATGTTCAAGATCTCTTGAGAATTCAACATCAACGGAGTTGAATAAACCTCCTCCTATACCTTTTGCAACACAGATCCAACCTGGGTTGGTAACTGAGAATCTAGTTGCATTACGTGTACCCCAGAGCTCACCACCGTTTGCGTTTACATAAACCAAGAACCATGATTGATATGGATCTTGGATACGTAGTGTATCCCAAGCAACGTTGAAAATCATGGTATCAGTACCCATCTCAACAGTTTCACCAGTTGCATTATTAATACCGTAATTGACCCCATTTGTAGTAAGAGATGGGTCATAGTAAAGGGTGTCATCGAAATACAATGCCGAAGGTGTTTCAAAATTGATTGTATCACCAGAAGCCATTGACGGAACGCGAAGAACGGTACCTGCAGCATAATTCTTTGTAGGAACGTATGTCACGGAATCTTTTGAGTTTTGATCATAGTACTCAGCTAAAAATAGCTCGGTATGGAATGGGTGATTTGGACTACCATCTGTTCCTGGTGGGTCATAGGTACCAGGAAGGTTTGGGCTAAAGTTGGTAAAGTTGACACCGCGGTCACCTGAACGAGAAATGGTGTTGTAGTAAATCGATGAGAACATTACGTTTGGATTGAAAAACGAAATTTCACATTCAAAACCATCTCCACCACCTACTTGAAGAAATTCATGGTAAGTAGACAAAGAATAATCATTGTAAAGTGTTCCGTTATCTTGAGTTCCACCCATGACACGCCCTGACGCATCAAATGCAATACCGTAAAATTGTGTTACGTTGTATCCTCTGTTAGCTGGGTACCAATTTTGACCTTTATCAAGTGAAATACCTATACCACCGTCGTTACCTACGTATAAACGGTTGTTGTTGTCCCACTTCATTTCGTGGTTGTCTGCGTGTACATAAGTTGGGGAACTTGGGTTTACAAACCAAAGTGAAATTTTTTCAAAACCACCTGATGGCGGGTTGTTGACAGTTTGTTTCCACTCCCACACATCGATACCACCGATAAGGAGGCGCTCAGGATCTGTAGGATCTACCGATAAGATACTGTTGTAAGTACCTTGATTGCGATAGATGTCAAATTCATTTGGCGGGCCTGAAGCACCAACAAATTGCGTCCAAGTTGCACCGTTGTCATGAGAAACGTGCATTGACAACAAGTTAGAGTTTGTTCTTGTGGCATACAAAGAGTAGTTGCCATTAGAATTCAATGTAGGTGAGATCGCGTATTCGATTCTTGCGGCACCGGTAGGTACTAAATTATTGGCAATTGTTCCGGATTTGTCATCAAAACTTGCTCCACCATTTGTGGATACGAAAGTCTTGTTTGCACCATATGCAGCAACAATAACTTGTGCATTTTTGGAAACTTGAAGCGCGAAACATCCGCCACCCGTAGCTGGAACTGCAGTAGTGGTAGCATCGCCCAACTTCCATTTCTTGAGTCCTGTGGCAGTAGCCATCCATACGTAATTATCTACGTCTGTGCTCGCAATTTCTGTACAGCTATTGATGCCAGGGATGTTATCCCAAGTAGCACCGAAATCAGTAGAGTACCATACACCGTTTCCACCCCAACCTTCTTCATTTGAACCTGTAGCCACATAAAGCGTGTTGTCTGGAGTCATGGTCATGCTCGAGATAAATGGATTGGCACCTGCATCAAAATAAGTAGTTACTCGTTCCCAGAAATTACCTTTATTGTTTGATACAAATAAACCTCCTGAAACACCACCTGCCCAAAGTCTATTGATGTTCGATCTATCAATACAAATGGCACGGGTACGACCACCAATGTTGTCCGGACCTAGCGATTCGAAAACCACAGATTTCGACTTACTCATCTTGCGAATTTCTTTCTCGATTTGTATGAGTGTTTCATTTGAAACTGGCTGACCCGTTGTTACATCCACGTAACGCGCCTTCAGCCAAGCCATCGCATCATCGGAAGAAGCCTCTTGCAAGACAGATAAGCTTGCCTGGCGATAAAACGCCGTTTTAGGCAATAATTGATTGACTGCGAATGCCAGTGCTAAAGCACCTGCAAACACCACAGAACCAAATACATAGACCTTCTTATTCATAGATAATTTATTTATGGTACAAGTTTAGTGTGCCAAATTAAGAAATATTCTCTTAATATCCCGATTTAAAGAGGGTTCAAAGCACATTTTTTTTTATAAATTTTTGTTAGGTCATGAATTGAAATTTCTTTCAATCAAATAAATGTTTCTCAGCATGATAGGAAGAGCGCACCAATGGGCCACTCTCTACATACCTAAATCCCATTTCAAGACCTGTTTTTTTGTAATAATCAAACTTTTCTGGCTCGATAAATTCAGCAACGGGCAAGTGCTTTGGCGTTGGTTGCAAGTATTGACCTAAGGTCAAGATATCAACCTGTACCGCACGCAAATCTTGCATTGTTTCAATGACTTCTTCAGGCGTTTCGCCAAGCCCTAGCATGACGCCAGACTTGGTACGCATACCGCCTTTTTTGAGACGGAATAATAATTCTAAGCTGCGGTCGTATTTAGCTTGAATGCGCACTTGTTTGGTGAGTCTACGAACGGTTTCTAAGTTGTGTGAAACAATTTCAGGAACAGCGTTGATGAGTATTTGAAGGTTTTCCCAATTTCCTGCAAAATCCGGAATAAGTGTCTCGAGGGTTGTGCCCGGGCTTTGCTGCCTGATAGCCCTGATGGTTTGCGCCCAAATATTGGCACCGCCATCCTTGAGATCATCTCGATCCACAGAAGTAATTACGGCGTGTTTCACTCCCATGATTTTGACTGAATTAGCTACTTTTCCTGGTTCAAATTCATCAACTGCATCTGGCTTTCCAGTTTGCACACCGCAAAAGCCACAAGATCGGGTGCAAATGTTTCCGAGAATCATGAACGTGGCCGTTCCTTCGCCCCAACATTCACCCATGTTTGGACAGCTTCCAGACTCACAAATGGTGTGCAGGTTGTGTTGATCGACCAAGCCTCTGACTTTGCGGTAATTTTCGCCGGTAGGCAATTTTACACGCAGCCATTTCGGTTTTTTTATTCTGGTACTTTCTTCCATTAGAGTCCGTTTTCCTTGATAAGCTCTTGCAGAGCCACACGTTGTTTAACAATTTCAGTCGTATTTTGTGCGCTGAAGTTCAGTGATTTTCTCCAGATTTTCCAGGTAGTAATAAAACGGTGAAAACCATGTGCCACGAAGTTCAAGGACATAAAATAAAGCAGCCAATATAACCAACTGATACAGATCATTTTTGCGGCAAATGCCAATATTATTAAATTCCAAAGGGGTAAAATAACCATGAGCATGCCCATCTTGGCGCCCGACCAAAAAACAGGTCTTTGAAGTGTTTTTTCTACAAAGCGCTTGACCCATAAATAAGGCAAAGCAACATGTATGAGGCCCAAAATAAAAAATGGGAACCACAGTAAGAGCTTCAAAACTTGATGTCGTCGCCAATTTTTCTCGAGCACAAACCAGTAAAGTTCTGCTTCGGTGAGCTTTTTACTAGATAGGTCTGAAAAATAGGCCTGAACCTTTTGCGTCAGATACTCCCAAATAGGCTTGTTTTCTTGATTGTTTTCGTTCAGAAATTGGGCTAGTTTTTGGGAATATTGCCAACGCTCTTGTAAACTATGGTTTTGATCAAAACAATGCACATGCATCCCTTTCCGAGTCAATTGTTGTAACTGCTCGTGCAAAATGACATTTTCATCGGAAATCACATGTGTAATCTGTGCTTGCATGCGGGCTTCAAGTTCGCGATTGAGCTCAGTTATAACCTTACTTGGATTTTCTAAATAAGCGTCTTTGTATTCATTGAGGATAAGTGGCTCAGCGCCAGCAATAAGCACCTCGCTTCTCAAAACGCCGGGATTCGTATAATTGATACCCAAACCTTGCACCTTGATTTCAACAGACCAATTAAGATCTTCAAGAGCAGTGAAGCCAATTCGAATGGCTCCTTTTTTAATAGGCTTTAAACGTCGTTCAAATATATCGTCAGTGATACCTTCACCAAAAACCAATAAGTTCCGGTTTCTTGCCAATGCCTGAGTTGCCTGCTTAAAAACTTTTTTGTTTTTTTCTTGAGAATCTCCACCATCTTGCTGCCTATATATGGGCAACATATGTGCGAGCCAAAAAATCGGTTTGGTAAATTTATTAAAGACATCAGAGCGCGTCATGAAGTAGATGACCGGTTTTCTAAGCCTAGCAATGACAATAGGATCTAGGAATGCCGAAGGGTGGTTACTCACAAAAATAGTGCGTCCAAAACGCTTTTTGTTTGGCCTGACTTGCACCACTCGTTTGAAAAACAAGCGAAAACTAAACCCTAAGCACAACCAAAAAATAAAATACAAAGGCCTCATGCTGCGAAATTACCAATTTTAGATAATTTTGACCCAAAATCTTGACATGAAGCGCATCGGCCTATTTTGCGGCGGTTTTTCCTCCGAGTTTGACATCTCCATAAAAAGTGCGCAAACCATTCGTGCTCATTTTCCGGCAAGCTACGAATGTGTCTTGATTATCGTGAAAAAACAAACTTGGGAAGTGCTGTTGGATGAACAAACCATTCCCTTTGATCTCAACACGGGTACTTATCTGAAAGGTGGTGTAGCACAAAAACTTGACGCCGCACTCGTTTACACACATGGTGACCCGGGTGAAAACGGTAAAATTCAAGCTTATTTAGAAATGATTGACGTTCCTTACATCAATTCTGGTGTACTAGCGTCCGCACTTTCATTTGATAAATGGTATTGTAACCAATTTTTAAAAGGTTTGGGCTACCATGTTGCTGCGTCAGTGCTCATGACAAACCCCGATCAATATCACGAACAAGAACTCATTGAGAAGTTAGGGTTACCCATTTTTGTGAAGCCCGCCGATTCAGGCTCGAGCTACGGCATCTCGAAGGTGAAAGCGCCAAACGAATTAGCGCCAGCGCTCAAACTCGCTTTTCAAGAAGGAAAAAGAGTAGTCTTAGAAGCTTTCCTTGACGGAACAGAGGTTACATGCGGGGTGTATCGCGGAAAAAACGGCATTGTTGCGCTCCCGTTAACGGAAATCGTATCAGACACAGAGTTTTTTGACTACGATGCAAAATACAACGGTAAATCGCAAGAAATAACACCAGCAAGAATTGCCTCTGAACTTGCATTAAAGGTTCAAGAAACTGCCAAAAATATCTATGACTTATTGAGCCTCAAAGCTATCGCCCGTATAGATTTTATGATCGTCAATAATGAGGCCTATATCATTGAAGTCAATACAACTCCTGGTTTTTCACCATCGAGCATTGTTCCGCAAATGTTAGCTGCTGCACAAATGAGTATCTCAGACTTCTGGGATGAAATTATTCAGGTTGAACTGAACTAACCATCGCATTCAAGAGGGGCTCCATCTTTTTGGATAGTTGCGTGCCACTTAAAATCGGATGATTAGCAATAATTGCAAAACAAATCATGTGACCCCCTAAAGACTCTATATATCCGGCATAAGCCTTAATGCCGTCGATGCTACCACTTTTGGCATGAATGCGTCCAGCCCCTATTTGCCCTGCGCACAAGGATTTGACTGTACCACTCAGCCCTGCTACTGGCAAACTTCCATAAAACCTTGGAAAATAATCGGTATTGATTTGTACATTTAGTAAATTGACAAATTGCCTTGCTGAAATATTATTGGCTTTCGACAAGCCACTGCCATCGACGATTTGAACGGGCCCCACACCCCAACTGCTGTTCAAACTATCTAAAACCTTTAAGCCGTTTTCATAGGAACCGAAACCATATCGATGATAGCCGACCTGACGCAACAAACCTTCGGCATATAAATTGACACTGCGCTGATTGGTCCAAAAAACAATTTCATTAACGGATCTGCCTACATGCGTAAAAAGTAATTGCGCACTTTTCATATCCAATTTTTCCGAGGATAATCTTTTGGAAAGCGGGCCGCCATCTACTCTTAAGCCATTGTTTTGCAGCGCTTCATAAAATAGTTGCGCCAATAATTTTTCCGGATCAGGCATGCTGGCCTTCACAACATAGGCAGTGCGGTTTGCTGGAAGACTTCCAGTAATTTTTCTTTGTGAATCAAACGGGATACCGTGCACATAAGATTGGTCATTATTTATGCTAGCAGCTTTAGCTTCAATAGTCAATTTGTAAGATAAGTCATTGGGGTATACAGATTGTAATTGAAGTAGCGTACCCGGAGCACTAGTTTTAAAAGTTAATTTCAAAGTATTGTCAAAGAAATTTAACCCATAAGCACCACAACCGTAATAATTTCCCATATCAGCTCGTTCCCAACCAATTGGACAAGACTCGTAACCAAATGCCTCGGCATCTGCGATGATGCTTCCTGTTATGTACTGAATACCTATTTTTTTTAATTCCAGCACCCATTGATCTAGAAATTGAAATTCGGTTCCTGGCTCATGAAAGTACCTCGACCCCAAACTGACATCTCCACCGCCAACAATCCAGACATTTCCGTTTAAAATTCCATTTTTTACCGGACCATCTATATAGATTTTGGTTGTCGCTTTGTAGTCAGGTCCCAAAGTAGCAAATGCTGCAGCAGTGCTGAACAATTTAGTGATCGATGCACCTGGAAGCGCAAGTTCAGGGTTCCACTGCGCAATTGTATCTCCTGTTTCCATGTCAAGTGCACAAATGCTCCATTGCGAACCTTTTAATGAAGGGTCTGTTTGAAGTTGTTTGAGGGCACTTTCAATAGAAAGCTGTGCTTCTAAAGTGTGCGAAAAACCAAGATAGAACAGTAATAAAAATAAAAAGCGCATCCACAAATTTAAATTATTTTTACGCCCGAAATCTAAAGTAAATGTCCAAGGCCAAAGTAGAACCCAACACGCATATCATTGTACAAGGTGCCCGAGAACACAATCTGAAAGATGTGCACTTGAGCATTCCACGACATCAATTAGTGGTTTTTACGGGGCTCAGCGGTAGTGGAAAATCTTCATTGGCTTTTGATACCATATTTGCAGAAGGGCAACGACGCTACCTCGACACTTTCTCAGCTTATGCACGTCAATTCATTGGTGGCCTTGAGCGACCAGATGTCGATAAAATTGATGGACTAAGCCCCGTAATTTCAATTGAACAAAAGACAGTTGGACGCTCACCGAGGTCAACAGTAGGGACGATCACAGAGCTCTATGACTTCTTTCGTTTGCTCTATGCAAGAACCGCAACTGCTTATTCCTACCTGAGCGGCGAAGCAATGGTCAAGTACAGTGACGAAACCATTGCCACACTCATTCAGAGTGATTTCAAAGGCAAGCGCGTGGCTTTACTTGCACCAAAAGTAAGGGGTCGCAAAGGTCATTACCGCGAACTTTTTGAACAAATTCAGCGACTGGGGTACCTGCGCGTACGCGTCGATGGTCAAGTGCACGAAATACAAAAAGGACTGAAACTAGATCGCTACAAAATTCACGACATCGAAATCGTTGTGGATCGATTTGTGGCCGATGAAGTAGATTTTCGGCGTTGTTATGAAACCGTTACAACCTGCATGAAGCTCGGCGACGGCAGCCTAATGGTACTCGATTTAGACAGTAATGCAGTGAGGCATTACAGCCGTTCCTTGATGTGTCCAAGTACCGGAATCAGTTATCCAGAACCCGAGCCGAGTCTGTTTTCCTTCAATTCGCCCTACGGTGCATGCCCAAGTTGCAAGGGCCTCGGCGAGGTCAGTGAAATGGACCGCGATAAAATCATTCCAAATCCGAGTTTATCCATCAAAAAAGGAGGTTTAGCACCACTTGGTGACTACAAAAAATCTTGGATTTTTGACAAAATTGAGCGCATACTCAGTACCCAACATTTTACATTGAACACGCCTCTTGCCGATATGGATGAAGCCCTGATCGATTTATTGCTATACGGCAATGAAGACATGGAGTTAGGGCCAGATGATAACCAAGAAAGGTTTGAAGGTCTCATTCATTTTTTAAGTAGACATGCCGACGACTCAAGCACGGCCATTCAGCGTTGGGCTCAAAGTTTCATGCAGAAAAAAACCTGCCCTACTTGTACTGGATACCGACTCCGTAAAGAAGCACTACATTTCAAAATTGGAGACAAACATATTGGAGAATTAGGGCAACTTGATTTACAGAGCCTTCAAAACTGGTGCCATACGCTTCCTAAAATCCTGGATGAACAAGCACTTTTTATCGGCAAAGAAATCATCAAGGAAATCAATTCCAGACTTGGGTTTGTTTTAGAGGTAGGTCTCGATTACCTCACCATGAACCGCAGTGCCAAAACACTTTCTGGTGGAGAAGCCCAGCGCATCAGATTAGCCACTCAAATCGGCACCGAATTGCTCAACGTACTGTATATTCTCGATGAGCCTTCCATTGGCCTGCATCAAAGAGACAACACGAAGTTGATTGCTTCACTTACCAAACTCAGAGACTTAGGCAATACGGTGCTTGTTGTAGAGCACGACAAAGAGATGATGGAAGCCGCTGATTATATCGTCGACATAGGCCCTGGTGCTGGAAAACATGGTGGCGCAATTGTTTTTGCCGGCACCTACCCTGAAATGCTTCAGTCAAAAACAACCACAGCAGGCTATTTGAATGGCGATCTCCAAATCAGCGTACCGAAAAAACGCAGAAAAGGAAACGGTGCTTACCTCGAATTGATCGGGGCAACGGGCCACAACCTTCAAAAATGTGACATTAAAATACCGCTTGGTACGTTTACATTCGTTACCGGTGTGAGTGGCAGTGGTAAATCAAGCTTGATCAACCAAACGCTCTACCCGATTTTAATGAATCATTTTTATGATGAAATCAGAACGCCGCTGCCCTATGAAAAAATCAAAGGCCTCGAGCACCTCGATAAGGTCATTGAGATAGATCAAAGTCCGATAGGCCGCACTCCGCGTTCAAATCCGGTAACCTACACCAAAGTTTTCGATGAAATTCGTTCCTTGTTTGCCAGTATGCCTGAGGCACAAATTAGAGGCTATAAAGCAGGCCGCTTCTCATTCAATGTAGCCGGAGGTAAGTGTGAAACTTGTAATGGCGGCGGAATGCGACTCATCGAAATGAATTTCTTACCCGATGTATACGTGTTGTGTGAAACCTGTAATGGCAAGCGCTACAATGCCGAAACACTGGAGGTAAAATATAAAGGAAACAGTATTGCAGATGTGTTGCACATGACCATCAATGAAGCCGTACAGTTTTTTGAAAACCACCCCAAAATATACCGCGTATTGCTCACCCTTCAAGAGGTTGGCTTGGGTTATATTCAGCTTGGGCAATCCTCAACAACACTTTCAGGCGGAGAGGCGCAACGCATCAAATTGGCAGCGGAATTGGCAAAAAAAGCAACTGGTAAAACAATTTACATTCTAGACGAACCCTCAACTGGCCTACATTTTGAAGATATCAACATGCTTCTTGCAGTACTCCAGCGCTTGGTCGATGAAGGCAATACGGTCCTTGTCATTGAACACAACCTCGACATGATCAAAGCAGGCGATTACATTATCGATATAGGACCTGAAGGAGGTCATAGAGGCGGGAATGTTGTTTGCAGTGGCACGCCCGAACAAATTATTCAAAAAGCCTCGAAGATCTCTTACACCGCCAAATACTTGGCGCAAGAAATATTGTTACCAACAAAAAAATAATCGTTTCAACTGAGCTTCAATTAAAAAGCATTAATTTTGTCGCTCCTAAGTAGTATTGACACTTTAAAAACCAAATAAAATGGCATTAGAAATCACAGATGCAAACTTCGACGAATTAGTCATGAAATCTGACAAACCAGTTATTGTTGACTTCTGGGCAGAATGGTGTGGCCCTTGCCGCATGATCGGTCCGGTTATCGAAGAAATGCACCACGAATATGAAGGAAAAGCACTAATCGGCAAAGTAAATGTTGACCACAACATGGGCGTTTCAGCTCAATTTGGCGTGCGGTCTATCCCGACGGTTCTGTTCATTAAAAATGGCGAGGTCGTTGACAAATCAGTTGGCGCCGTTTCAAAAGCCGTGCTCGCCGAGAAACTCGAAGCTTTAATGTAAAATTTTAAAGGGAGTTCGCTCCCTTTTTTTATGCCATGGAATCTTTCTGGAGACGCTTGAAATATTATGGGATTGGCTTTGGAATTGGCCTTATTCTTACATTCGGATTTTTCAATACGCGCGGTTGCAGCTGGATGCCATCCAATCGTGTTAAGGAATCTATGAATGCCCGAATTTGGGTAATGGAATCCAAATCCCAACAAGAATTCTTCAAAGACGAGCACTTTACGAAAAAAAGTTTTTACGAAGCTATTCAAGAAGCTTCTGTTACTTTTACAGAAAGTAAGCGTCACGGAAATCACAAAATCTATCAGCTCTCCATTGAAAATAAAGACGGGAATACCATCCCGTTGCTTGCGCGCATGACAGATGAAAGCGCACTTGTCGAACTCATCGCAACTCCTCAAAATTGGCAATCTTTCGTCAAGTCCAAACAGCATGCAAGTTTTGGGACAATCATCTATACCCCCAAGCAAAAAAACTTGTTCTATCTGCCAGAAAACCGT
>JBIPMW010000167.1:0-4492 GCA_044376455.1 Crocinitomicaceae bacterium
TTTGATTTGTTGGGTTTGCCAATCGAGGATTTCATCCAGACTTCTGGAAAGCGCAAAAGGTTCTAGTTGGTCAAGGTAGCGCAATGCTTCTGCTTTTGTAACAAAGAATTGTTCCTGACTATTGAGGTGGTTGCTGCAAATCAAGACATTTGTATTTGGTTTGATTTGTGTGAGTACACGCTTTGCCAATTCTCTTCCTTCTGAAAGAATCGTTCCTTCAGCTCCGAGGGCTGTCATGGAAAAGGAGTTGTCTAGATAAATAATGACGGCATTCTTGCCGCTTTTTTGACTGGTACTTGTTGGAATAAATGGGTTTGCAAAAGCTAAGATAAGGGAGCTTAATGCCAAAATTCTTGTGGCTAATATAAGGTAGTGTTTGAGCTTACGAGCGCTTTGTTCTTGCTTTTCGAGGTACTGGATAAAACGCAGTGACGAAAAAAACAGTGTTTTTCTTTTTCTAAAATGAAAGAGATGGATAAGAATAGGAATGAGTACTAAAAAGAGCAGCCATAAGCGTTCGGGGTGTACAAATTCCATATTTCAAAGTTAGTAAAAAAGAGAAATGAGGGTATAAAAAAACTGCCCGCTTAACGGGCAGTTTTAAAGAAGTATTTTAATTTTTAAGTGCATCAAGGCGCTTCTTGTATTCTTGCGCTTTATCGATGTTACCCAATTTCATGTTGGTTTTGTAGAGAATGTCCAAAATAGCCTTGTCGTTCTCGTTTTGACTCGCATATTTTTCAAGTGGAACCAAAGCTTGTTTGAACAAATCCATGGCTTCTTTTTCAACAAGTGCTGTTTTAGGATCTTTGTAATCCATTTCGATGGTCAGGTTGCGCTTCTCTACGGCTAAGTTATAGAGGTGAGCCCCCAATTGATAGAGTGCCTCGTTGTAGTTCGGATCTATTTCAAGTGCTTTTTGGAGTGCAGCAGTTGCTTTTTCATTTTCTTTTTTGTCCATGTAGCTTGTTCCGAGCACGTAATAAAGTTGCTTATTAGAAGGGTCAATAGCCAGTGCCTTGTTGATATAAGTTTCAGTGGCAGCTACATCTCCTTTTTGCAAATTGATATTGACCAAGCTGATCAAGATGTCGATGTTGTTGGGCATGGCTGCTGAAAATCCAGCAGCAAAACTGATGGCTTCATCGTATTTTTTAGCGGCAAGGAAATCCTCAACGGCATAGTTTACGGCTAAAGATGTATTCACTTCAGCATCTTTGAATGTTTCACCAAGAAAACTTTTCACCTCACTTGCAGCTAAGAATGCTTGAGCAGCATCGGCATATTTTTTATCGTTGTAGGCAACAATTCCTTGATTGAACAACATTTCTACGCGCATGTTGATGAATGTCTCGGCATCGGCTTTGTAGGTTTTTTTTGGATCTTCAAGTACTTTTTTGAACGAAGCAACTGCAACTTCTTTGTAACCCTTTAGGAGTTGTTCGTCAGCTTTCACGTTAGAGCTTACAGCTTCTATGGTCGCTGTTTCAATGAGTGCATAATAGATTTGAGCACGGTTTAAGTGCATTTTGAAATCTTCTGCAGTTTCAGGATTAGTGGCAGCTAGATCGATGAAGTTTTTGGCTTCTGTCACCGTTTTTTTGTTAGCAGTGATGTCACCGGTAGGATTGTATTTGCGCATTAAAAGAATAGCGTCTGTTACGTTTTTCTTTTGGGCAAAGGTTACCGAACTTAATACAATGCTGAGTGTGGTAAGAAGGAGTTGTTTTTTCATGGGTTTAATTTTTATTCACTTTGTGCTTCTGAATTGTCAATTTCTGTGCCATTTTCAGTAAACGGATCGATTTCTGTGGTTTCGTCTTCTTCGTCTTCGGATCTCGGAACACGAGCAATAGCTGCAATTTCAGAATTTCCTTTGAGGTTGATGAGCTTGACGCCTTGTGCTGCACGGCCCATTGTACGAATGGTGTCGATGTGCATACGGATGGTCACACCGGATTTGGTAATGATCATGAGGTCATCTTCATCAAAGACATTTTGAATCGAGAGGAGTTTACCTGTTTTCTCGGTGATATTCAGTGTTTTGACACCCTTACCACCGCGGTTGGTGATGCGGTAAACTGGTTCTTTGTCTTCTGGGTCATTGAGGAAGGTACGTTTACCGAAGCCTTTTTCTGAAACGACAAGAATAGTAGAGAATATATCTTCAACGCAGATCATGCCGATAACCACGTCTGTAGGTGAGGTGAGTGTTACACCGCGCACACCTGATGCATTTCTTCCCATTGGGCGCACGGTTGCTTCGTTGAAACGAATGGCGCGACCTTCACTTGTTGCCAACACGATTTCATTGCTTCCGTTGGTGAGTTTCGCTTCCAGTAGCTCGTCGTTTTCACGGATACCAATGGCGTTGATGCCGTTGCTGCGTGGACGAGAGTAAGCTTCAAGGGAGGTCTTTTTAATAACACCTTGTTTGGTACACATTACAATAAAGTTGTTTTCTACGTAGTCTTTGTCGGTGAGGTCAAGGACTTTGACATAGGCTTTCACTTTGTCGTCTTGTGGAATATTGATGAGGTTTTGGATGGCTCGACCTTTTGAAGTTTTGTTTCCTTCAGGAATTTCGTAAACGCGCATCCAGAAACAACGTCCTTTCTCGGTGAAGATGAGTAAGTAGTTGTGGTTGGTCGCTACAAATAAGTGTTCAAGGAAGTCTTGGTCACGGGTGGCAGAGCCTTTAGAGCCCATTCCGCCACGGTTTTGCACCTTGTATTCTGCAAGGTTGGTGCGCTTGATATAGCCGGCATGAGAAATAGTAACGACTACTTCCTCGTCTGCGATGAGATCCTCCATGCGCATTTCACTCGCTGCATATTCAATAGACGAACGGCGTTCATCTCCGTATTTGTCACGGATTTCGATGAGTTCGTCTTTGATGATTTGCATGCGTCGCTCTTCTTTATCGAGGATATCTTTGAGATCAGCGATGAGCTTCATCAGCTCGTCAAACTCAGCACGCAATTTATCTTGCTCTAGACCTGTAAGTTGACGCAAACGCATGTCGACGATGGCCCTTGTTTGAATGTCTGACAAGCCAAAGCGTGCTGCCAAGCGATCGCGGGCGTCGTCTGGGCTAGCTGAAGACTTGATGATTTCAATGACTTCATCGATGTTGTCAGAGGCAATGATGAGGCCTTCAAGAATGTGTGCGCGTTCTTCAGCTTTGCGCAAATCAAAACGCGTACGACGAATCACTACTTCATGGCGGAACTCAATAAATTGTTCGATGAGTTCGCGAACATTGAGTAGGCGAGGTCTGCCATCAACCAAACAAATATTATTGACAGAAAACGAGGTTTGAAGTTGGGTAAACTTATAAAGTTTGTTGAGTACGACATTTGCAATGGCATCGCGCTTGATTTCAAAGACAATGCGCATTCCGTTGCGGTCAGATTCATCGCGCAAGTCTGAAATACCTTCGATTTTTTTGTCGTTCACCAACTCGGCGATCTTTTTGATCATCTCGGCCTTATTGACTTGATAAGGAATTTCTGTAACGATGATTTGTTCGCGACCGTTTTCTTCTTCGATTTCTGCCTTACCTCTGATGACAACGCGGCCACGCCCTGTAAGTAGTGCATCGCGCACACCTTCGTATCCATAGATGATACCACCTGTTGGGAAATCTGGTGCTTTGATATATTGCAATAATTCTTCGGCGTCGATGGCGCGGTTGTCAATATAGGCGATGGTGCCGTCAATTACCTCAGTGAGGTTGTGTGGCGCCATGTTTGTTGCCATACCAACGGCAATACCAGCTGCTCCGTTGACAAGAAGGTTTGGTATTTTAGTAGGAAGAACGGTTGGTTCTTCTAAGGAATCGTCAAAGTTTGGACGGAAATCGACAGTTTCTTTTTCGAGGTCGTCGAGCATTTCCTCTGCGATCTTGCGTAATCTTGCTTCGGTGTAACGCATTGCTGCAGGGCTGTCGCCATCGACAGAGCCGAAGTTTCCTTGGCCATCAACCAATGGATAACGCAAAGACCACGGTTGCGCCATACGCACCATGGTGTCGTAAACTGAGCTATCGCCGTGTGGGTGGTACTTACCGAGTACTTCACCGACAATTCTTGCTGACTTTTTGTAAGGTCTGTTTGAATAGACGCCGAGGTCTTGCATACCGTAAAGCACCCTGCGGTGTACGGGTTTGAAGCCATCCCGGACATCAGGGAGTGCACGTGAGACAATGACAGACATCGAATAATCGATGTATGCTGATTTCATTTCGTCTTCAATGTTGATCTGAATGATTTTTTCGCCTTCAGCCATATTATTGCTTTAGTCTATGCGTTAGTTAATTAGTTTTCCAAAATTAATAAAATGCACTTCTTTCGCGTGCGACCTCACTATTTTTTACTAACAAAATGCGCTTATAAATTGTGGATAAAAGCGAATGATGTGCACAGATAAAAGTTATATTTGTAACAACGATTAAATGCCCATGGAAGCCAAATTTTCTCCGCGTGTCAAG
>JBIPMW010000168.1:0-4486 GCA_044376455.1 Crocinitomicaceae bacterium
AGAAGCCGCTCAAATGGTTCAGCATCTAGACGAATTATTATTGCAGGTGCTTACTCAATATCTTAATGACGGACAAATACCCATAATTGTAGGTGGCGGACACAACAATGCGCTTCCCCTCATTTGCTGGGCGGCGCGCAAAGGACCAATTAGTGTTCTTAATATAGATGCGCATGCCGATTTGCGCACCACTGAGAAAAGACACAGTGGCAATTCTTTTTCTACGGCAATAGCTGAAAACCATATTTCAAACTATGGGGTTTTTGGCTTACATGAAGCGTTTAACAACCAATGGATCCGAACGCAACTGCAAAATCAGCACATTTCGCATCGTTTTTATGAAGATTATCTTCAAGGGCCGTTTCAATTGACAGAGGACGTAATGCATTTTATTCAGCAGCAAAAAGTGCCAATCGGGCTTGAAATAGATATGGATGCCATAGCCAATATGCCAAGTTCGGCGCAAAGTCCGTCAGGTTGGCGTTTGGATGATATCAGAGGCTTACTTTATAAAATAGGCCATCTAAAACCCAATATTGCCTACTTAAATTTGACTGAAGCAGCCCCACAAACGGAAGACGACGACCTAATTGTAGGTAAGGCCTTGGCTTATTTAGTCAGAGATTTTATCGGCGCGTTAAAATAAAAAAGAGAGGCACTAGGCCTCCCTTTAAAATTAACCTGTAGCAAAGTTAATTGAGTTGCCGGTTCTACGTGAATTCTGATCTAGGGTTACATACAATTAACACTTGACCCTTGAAAAAGATCCGCTGCCTCAATTTCTGGTGTTGCCTCGGCATCTATTTTTGTGTCAGATGGATCAGAAAATCACGCTTCAAGCACTTGTTCGCCTCATGGATGACCCTGACGAGTTGATATTTCAGCAAGTCAGACAAGAACTCATGAAAATGGGCACTGAGATCATTCCGCAACTAGAAAGTTCTTGGGAGCAAGATTATTATGGACTACTCTTTCAAGACCGCATTGAAAATCTGATTCACGACATTCAATTTGAAGAAGTCAAGTCTCAGTTAAAAGCTTGGCTGCAGTCAGCAGACAAGGACCTACTGAAAGGGGCGGTTGTAATTGCCAAGTATCAGTATCCTGGTCTTGACGAACAAAATGTGCTCAATCAAATTCAGATGATTCGCCGCGATATTTGGCTAGAGCTCAACGACCATCAAACCGCATTTGAACAAGTAAAAATTTTCAATCGCATCTTTTTTGGCATGCACCGTTTTCAAGGGGCCAGCCATCAAGTACCATCGCCACATCATTCTTTGGTCAATGTAGTGCTTGAAAATAAAAAAGGAAATCCATTAAGTCTGTGTTTACTATATAGTGTCATCGCACAGTCTTTAGATTTGCCAATTTATGGTGTCAATTTGCCGAACCATTTTGTCTTGGCTTACATGGACAGCAAGCATTCCGCTTTGCGCTCAGATGAAGAAGATGCTTACGGTGTATTGTTTTACATCAATGCTTTTGCTAAAGGGAGCATTTTTGATGCGAACGAAATCAAGGCTTTTCTCAAAGGAATTCACTTGAATCCCGAACGAAGTTATTTTGAACCTTGTTCCAATTCAGCCATATTAAAGCGCATGCTCACCAATTTAATATATGCCTTTCAGCAGGCAGGAGCAGCTCAAAAAGTGAATGAACTTCAAGAACTACGTGCGTTAATCCCGTAATCCAATTGGACATTTCTTTGTATTTTTGACTAAAACAAAGCATGTCGAACAAATACACCGTGGCAGAGCGTTTCATGCGCTATGTTCAAATAGATACCACCGCTGACCCTACCTCAAAAAGCTTTCCTTCGAGTGCAAAACAACGCGATCTCGCTGAAGTTTTGTACAACGAATTAAATGCAATGGGTTTGCAAGATGTTTTGCTCGACGAATGGTCATATGTTTTTGCCACAATTCCATCGAATGTGGAACAGCCCTTGCCAACTATCTGCTTTTGTTCCCATATGGATACCGCTCCTGATTGTAGCGGCACCAACGTCAAACCCATTCTTCACCGCAATTACCAAGGTCAAGATATTTCACTTCCCGATGACCCAACTCAAGTTTTGAGTGCAACGCAGCATCCCTATTTATTGAAAAAAATCGGAGATGATATCATCACCGCCAGTGGATTAACCTTATTGGGGGCCGATGACAAAGCCGGAGTGGCGATTATTATGGAACTTGCTGCTTATCTCCAAGCCAATCCTCAGATACCACACGGGCCAATCCGCATCCTTTTTACACCAGATGAAGAAGTCGGCAGAGGTGTTGAACGCCTTGACATGCAAAAACTCAATGCCGATTTTGGCTATACCCTAGACGGTGGACCTTTAGGAGACATCGAAGACGAAACTTTTTCTGCTGATGCCGCTACGCTCAAGTTTTACGGAATAAGCGCGCACCCGGGCTATGCAAAAGGAAAGATGATCAATGCCATTAAATTGGCCGCTCAGTTTGTGAGTGAATTGCCAAATACTACGTGGTCTCCTGAAACGACAGCTGGTCGCGAAGGATTCGTGCATCCTACAGCTATTGACGGCGGCTTAGAAGAAGCAAGTGTTCAACTGATTATCCGTGATCACGATACTTCCAAGTTAGCACCATACTCAGCTCAACTAGCGCAAATTGCCTCTAAAGTTGTGGCCGCTCATCCGGGCAGTCGCTTTGAAATGCAAATAAAAGAGCAGTACCGCAATATGAAGGAAATTCTGGTTAACTTTCCTTTTGTCAGTGACTACGCTGAGCAAGCGATGAAAAAAGCAGGGCTCAACCCGCAACGCAATATCATCAGAGGAGGTACAGATGGCTCTCGCTTATCTTTTATGGGTTTACCTTGCCCTAATATTTTTACGGGTGAAATGGCCATTCATTCAAAGTTAGAATACGTTAGTGTTCAAGACATGCAAAAAGCTATCGACACGCTTGTCGAATTGGTTCAAATCTGGGAAAAACACGAATGGAACCAAGCATAATCATCAAAGAACTGCAGCAGCAGCAATTCAAGCCCTTGTATTTCTTACATGGGGAAGAGTCCTATTACATAGATATGCTCGCTGAAGCCATTCAACAACATGCCCTGCAAGAGCACGAAAGAGATTTCAATCAAACGATCCTGTATGGAAAAGACGCCGATTTGCTCGCCCTGATCAGCGAATTGAAGTCCTACCCCATGATGGCTGAAAGAAGATTGGTCATTTTAAAAGAAGCCCAAGATTTCAAGAAAATTGAGGATCTAGAAGCCTATGTAGATAATCCTACACCCACAACTGTATTTGTAGTCTGCTACAAAAACAAGGCATTTGACGCTAGAAAGAAGCTCATCAAACCTTTTGCAAAGTTAGGACACGTCTACAAATCAGATAAAATCAGGGATTACCAACTCCCTGACTGGATTTCTAAATATGTCAGATCTAAAGGCTTGCAGCTCAATGCCAAAGCCACCATGCTTTTGGCAGAGTATCTCGGTTCAGATCTTGGTCGTATTGTCAATGAACTCGATAAATTGAGTATTGTTGTAGGGCAAAATCAGATAATTACGGAGCTCGATATCGAAAAAAATATTGGTATATCTAAGGATTATAATGTGTTTGAATTGGTTAACGCTATATCGAGTAAACAAGCCGACAAAGCGTTTAAAATTGTTCAGTACTTTGAATACAACCCCAAAGCGGGAGAACTCATTGTGATTATCCAGTCTTTGTTTAAATTGTTCTCTCAACTCATGAGGGTGCACTTTACACCCAACAAAAGCCGCGAAGCAATTGCAAGTGCTGTGGGTGTCCATCCCTTTGTAGCCGGCGAACTGCTCAATACCAGACAAAACTACGACCCGAAAAAAATAGCAGCCATCATCGCCTTATTACATGACTACGACCTCAAGTCTAAAGGTGTAGGTAATAGTTCCATGGATCAAGGGGAATTACTCAAAGAACTCGTATTCCAAATATTATATACATGAGTGTTTTCTTTGCCCCAGACATGCTAGCTAACACCACTCTTTATCAATTGAATGAGGATGAATCTAAGCATTGTATCAAAGTGTTGCGCTTGGGTCAAGGTGCCAAACTCACTTTGGTCAACGGAAAAGGACTAGCATTTAATTGCACCCTGCAAGACCCGCATCCAAAACGGGCCTTACTAGAAATCCAAGAGGTACTGACGCATCCAAAAAGTAATGAGCTCCATATTGCGATGGCCCCTACAAAAAACATGGATCGCATTGAATGGTTTTTAGAAAAGGCTACAGAGCTCGGGATCAGTAAATTAACTTTTCTACACTGCGCGCACAATGAGCGCAAAACAATCAATCTCGAGCGCTTACAAAAAATCGCTATTGCTGCAATGAAGCAATCAAAGCGCTACTATTTACCAGAAATTATTGACCTAGTTCCTTTCGAGCAATTTGTATTAGCCAATCCAAACGGTTATTTTGGGCATTGTTATGAGGGTGCCAAGGCACCATTTAGCGCAGT
>JBIPMW010000169.1:0-4467 GCA_044376455.1 Crocinitomicaceae bacterium
ACTTGTCAGTAGCCCTAAAATCGAGAGCAGTATTCCAATATAAAATGGATAAGGACGAATGGCGTATGCGTTGGCTAAACTGGCACTGAGAAATGCAACCCCTCCAACAGCGAGATATCCTGCAGCTTCATTGATACCCATGGCAAAGCCGCTATTTTTTGGCCCAACTAAGTCAATTTTCATGACCACCGTGCTACTCCAGGCTAGGCCTTGATTCACACCTAAAAAGATGTTAGCAAGGATTACCCAAGACCAACTTGGTGCATAAATGAGCAAAAGTGGAACCGGCAACGCAAAAAGCCAACCAATCACAAGCAAGTTTTTTCGCCCTACTTTATTGGCAAGTGTGCCGGCAAAATAATTTGTAATCGCTTTGGTAAGACCAAAGACAATAATGAAGGAAAGAATGGCCGTTTTTGCTGCTAAATGGAATTCAATTTCAGCGAGTTGAGGTAAAATGCTGCGTTCGAGGCCTACCATGCCGCCCACAAATGCATTGACTAAAACCAATAAACTAAACTGCTGCCAATTCTCTTTGAGACCTAAAGCTTGTTGTTGCATTACATTAAAAGCAAGCCGATCGAGAAATAGATAAAGATACCGATGACGTCATTGAGCGTCGTTACAAAAGGCCCAATAGCAAGTGCTGGGTCAATTTTGTAGCGGTTCAAAATCATGGGGAAGATGGTCCCAAAAATAGCAGCAAATAAAATGACTGTAAATAATGACAAACTGACGACAAAACCGAGGTGCATATCTACAAAAACAGTAGCAACGAAGAAGATGAGGCTTGACAAAATAAGGCCGTTCATGAGCCCTACACTACCTTCTCTGATTAATTTTGGTAAAATGCGGCCGAGGTCTTTGTCTCCGCGTGCTAAAGATTGGACCACAATTGCAGATGACTGCACGCCCACATTACCGCCCATAGCGGTTATCAATGGAATAAAAAACGCCATTGCTGGAATAGCGGTAATACTCGATTCAAAATTTGAAATCACTTTGGCGCCAATGGTGCCGCCCAACATGGCTAAAATGAGCCAAGGTAAGCGAGAAAAACTGACTTTCCAGAGCGCGGCGTCAGAATCTACTTTGTCTGAGATACCTGTTGCCATCTGGAAGTCCTTGTCAGCTTCTTCTTTGATGTAATCCACGACATCATCGAGGGTGATGCGCCCCACTAGTTTGTTTTGGTAATCAACAACCGGAACAGAAACGAGGTCGTATTTTTCCATCACTTTAGCGACCAATTCAGCAGAGTCACTGGCCTTGACTGAAATGATTTTTTTGCCTTGGTAAATGGAGCCAATTTTAGTGCGGGCATTGGCAAAAAGCAAGCGCTTCAAGGAAAGCACACCTAAGAGGTGGTCATCGTCGTCCACAACAAAAATGTTATAGACTTTCTCGACATCTTCAGCTTGCTTGCGTAATTCAATGATGGCTCTATTCACAGGCCACTCAATGTTGGCCTGAAAAAACTCTTTTTGCATGAGTCCTCCGGCGGTGTCGTCGTCGTAGTTGAGGAGGTCAACGATATCTTCGGCGGCTTCGTCATCCTCCATCTGAGAGATGACTTCCTGAATTTTTTCATCAGGGAGCTCACTTAAGATATCGGCGGCGTCATCGGAGTCGAGGTTCTCGAGCTGATCTGCCATCTCTTTACTCGAGAGCGAGGCCAAGAAACGGTCCCGAACTTCTTCTTCGAGCTCCATCAAGATGTCAGCCTGCGTGTCTTCATCTACCATGAAGTAGATAAATTTGGCTTCGTCGTTGGTGAGTTTATCGAGAATTTCGGCAACTTCGGCGTAGTGCAATTCCAAGACTTGCTCTTGGATCCAAAGGCGGTCTTCCGCGACTATTTTTAGACGCAGTTCGGCAATAAATTCTTTGGTTAATTCAAAACGCACCGATTTCTTTTTGACAAAGATACGGAATTGAGCACCAAAGGTTTTACCTTAAGGTTAAGTTCTGGCTGAATTAGTCGTGGCAGAGCCCCTCTACCTCATGAAAGATGTCGTGGGCTTTTGTAATTTGCTCGAAAAGTTCGGCATTTTTGGCCGCTTCATTTTTAGCTGGTTTCTGTGCCAATTGGTGAATAGTCAAGCATTGTTTTTCGAGTCTAGTCAGTGCATCCTGAACCTTCGCATTATTGGCCACAACAGGTGGTGTAGAGTTTTTCAATAAAATGGCTTTGGCATAAAGCTCACCACTACGTGTACGCAAAGGCTCAAAATTATTTTCTTCAGCTGGATGAAATGTTTGGGCCATTACCTTATGAAAATCTTTGAGCGCCAGCCAATTATCTTTTTCTAGTTCCTTCAAAAGTGGATCATTTAGCGCTGCAGCGTATTTATCTGAAACAACTCCCCAGTTGATCAAATTCCAAATTGCACCCAAGTAATCTCCTCTTTTGTTTTGATATTTCAAGTAATAAGCGTGTTCCCAAACATCGATGCCTAAGATCGGAATGCCGCGGTCTTTACTCACATCCATAATTGGATTATCTTGGTTTGCCGTGCTCACCACCGCTAATTTACCATCGGTACCCACCATTAGCCAAGCCCATCCACTGCCAAAGCGCGTAGAGGCAGCCTGATTAAGGAGTGTTTTGAGTGAATCTAGGCTCGTGTACTGATTGATGATAGCAGTTTGTAGTGCCGAAGAAATAGGCTTTTGTGCTGCTGTTGGTGCTAATATTTCCCAAAAAAGCGAATGATTGTAGTGCCCTCCTGCATTATTACGAATGGTTGCAGGTCTGAAACTTGCATACATGAGTAGGTTATTCATACTGATGTTTTCCATTGGTGTACCCGTGATTGCTTTATTGAGGTTGTTTACGTAAGCTGCATGGTGCTTGTCGTGATGAATGACCATCGTTTGTGCATCGATAAACGGTTCGTAAGCATCTGTCGCAAATGGTAAATTTGGTAAGTTATATACCTGAGCTATTGATATGAAGCTACATAAGGCAATGAACGGAAGTATAAAAAGTGCTTTCATGAGATTGATTTTGAATTGTAAAATTACCCTAACAGTTAACTACTACTTGTTAAAGGCTCGTTAAATGTTTTGTAAATCGACCATTCTCATGGCAATAAAGGCTTTTAATACGCGTTCACCAACATTAGGAACCTCGACATGAATCAGATAAATACCCGATGAAACAGGAATACCGGCATGATTGGTGAGGTCCCAATCTTGGAAGGTCATGGGGCTATCTTTTTTGATATTTCGGACTAACTTACCATTGGATGTATAAATACGAATCTGGCATTTTTCTGGCAAATTAGTAATCTTGATGCGGTTGTCGAGTTTGTTACGCTCATATTCAGAGAACGCATAGTAAGGGTTAGGAACTACGTTGATCATGGCCAATGCTTCTTTGATCATGTCTTGAGATCCAACCTTTGTAGCAATATCTTCCATAGACCAACCGTACATTGGTTTGCCTGCGTTTTCTCCGGAGCCTACAAAGTTTTTGTATTCTTTGTTGACGCGCAAACGGATTGTTACATCTGTTGAAAGCAAGGTCTGGTCTGGGGCCAACATTGGGTATGAAATCCAAGATAATGAACCATAAAGCTCGCGTTTTGCAGTTGAACTACCGCCTTCTACCTCAAGGTACTTGTTGTATACAAAGTTGGTGTTGATGTTCGTTGCCTCATCAGGAACATAAGCCGGGAAGTTAAAGCCAGAGCTAAAGCCATTGGTGCTCGCTTGGTTGTAACTAAACACATAGATCGGATGCATACCACCCATGAGTGGTGTGCCAACGTTGCTCACTAGGCGGTCTGTTGGGTTCCAGATCATGTCTGCTCCGTTTTCACCACCTAAGAAAGAGTTCTCTCCGAAGGCCATGTAAAGGCGTGCACCAGATTCGAGGTCTACTGCGTAGCCCGGGAACCAACCCATGCCGGTACCAGTGCCATCAGGGTTGCCGTTTTTATCGACACTTGGGCTCTTGCGAAGTGCTCCTGGTAGTGCACCACCAACATTGAGTGCTGGGTTGCGGCCTAGTTCTACAACCGGGCAGCGTGTCCAGAGGCTCTTGTCAGAAGTCAAGACAATATTCACACTTGGTAAGAATGAAATAGATGCATTGAGTTTACTTGAACCTGAGAAAGTTCCTAAGTATGCCAATGGCATGTACTCACCTTGATATCCAGTTAAACGATGTGGTGCAATAATGCCATCTAGAACGCGCTCATAAGCCTGTGTTGGATCAGCGCCTATTTCATCTTGGTAATAGCATGCGTTTGAGTAGTTTGGTCCGAAAGGATTGCATTCATATCCAGGATCATTTGGATCTGTTATTGGGGTGTAATCGCCGGAACGGATCCAGTTTGTCGGGAAAAATGCGTCGTTGTCCTTGACACCAGTTAACCAACGCTTAGATGAATCCTTGAACTCCATGCTTGCGTCTATCATTGAAGCATATTTTGAAGGCAAGTTTCCTGTACCCGTATA
>JBIPMW010000284.1:0-4465 GCA_044376455.1 Crocinitomicaceae bacterium
CGCTCTAGATAAAAAACAATTGACAAAAATCGCTAAATGCCTTTCTCTATAAGGGTTCCATCCCTTATAACCCCCGTCCATTGCATAACACAAACCGAAGAGCCAGTTTATGAATCGGTGATCAATAATTGTCATGGCTAAGTTAATGGATTGTCATTAACTAAATCATCAAAATCTTCAGCAAGATTTTGGGCTGACTCGCCTAGTTTAGGACTGAGCTTATCAGCAACAATCTTCAGGCTTTCTTCGTAGTTACTGGGTAACTCAAATTTAACTTCAAGATCGATTGGGTTATCATCTTCTTGTTTCCCTAAAGCTCTCTGTAAAGCTCGATTAATTAGGCTGTTCATGACATTAAATACTCCTGATACTGAGTGGTTATTGTTTGAATTATTCCATCGAACATTCCTAAATGGTATGCACGACGGAGCCATCGTTTGCACCAGATTTTCCCAACGACCTTCCATGTCTTTTTGAACTTGTAATTCTTGGCAAACTAAGTCTCTGATTGTTTTGTCATTTTCAGGAAGTGCTAGTAGTACCCCCGTGTCAGCGGGTTCAGGGTTTCCAGAAGAAACATAAAGATCCTTGCGAATCTGCAAACAACTTTGATAAATGAGATGATTGAGGTACTGTTGGGAATTACCCTGTTCGCCAGGTAATAAAACTTCGGAACCTGTAGTATCATTTTCTAGGAGACAGCGACCTCGCTCAGGGTTTGCTTCCCCTTTAGGCTGATTAGGAAATAGGAAAACATCCACGATGTAGCTATAGGCAACTGCCCGTTTTTCTGGCGATTTCTTCAGAGGATCGTTAGTATCTTGCGTCCCCACAGCATAGAGGTCGATCGCGCGATCGAGATCGTAAAGAATTTTATCGAGAACAATTTGGCAGAGAACTGTTTTAGAAGTACAGCCACATTGCAAATAGCAGTCCAGTTTATCCGCAAGCTGATTGCGCTCAATGATCAGCCGTAGCAGCCTTTCTTCAGCTTCATCAAAGGCGGACATCCCATACAGGCCATAGAACAAAATCGGCGGTCGGGCAATCCGCAGCAACCGGAATCCACCGGATGGCTCGAAACCATCCACAAAAAGCTGCAAAGCTTCCAGAAAAGCAGTCAGAGGTGGAGCAGCAGGATAGATCAAGTTCTTACCAACGATGACTAGGCGCCGCAGGCGTTCGACATCCAACTGTGCTGTTGCCCCTAATTGGCGCAAACCCGCGACACTACCCTGACCAGACCTTTGAATGAGCGCATCCATGGCGCGACTTAACTCGCCTTCAACCAGGAGAGCGCGAAGATCGCCTTGTCCCTGTTCTTCCAACCGTTGGAAAAGCTGGCGGTAGGCATCGATCCCTCTGGGCCATTCGTTGGGAGCATAAGCCTCTTGAGTTGCCCCGACTAAATTCCGCAGGGCATAGATAACAGCATCCCGGCGCACTTGTAACTCGCTATAGGGAGCCTGTAAGAGATAACGACCGCCGAAGCCGACATTAGAGAGTGCTTCACCCATCATCACAAATAAGACGGAAGCCACTTCATCCAAACTCTGAGCGAACTTGCGATAGATGAGGCTCATGGTAGGAGTCAGCGCCCCAACCAGCCGCGCCAGGCGAGCATAATCCCCCAAGGTGCGACGGATGCCGAAGGTTTTATCCCGCTGTCTGGGATCGAGGGCAAAACGAGCCGAATTCACCCCTTCCTGAATGGCAGAACGAACTGCCATCGCCCAGCCTTCCAATTCTGGGGTCACGTCCTTGAGGATGGAGTTGGTGGTCAGTTCCTGCAAATCCCGCTCCACATCATTGATCGCTTGCTGCATTTCTGCATCGGAGGATGTGGGGGCTTGCTGCAGGGGCATCGGTGTACCAGAAGCCAAAAGAAAGGGAACTCCCTCCGCCTCCTTGTTGATGGCTACTGCTCTAGGATTGTTTTTATAGCGGTTTAGTAATGCCTCTGCTATCTGTTTGGCATCATTGGGATCGCTGACTTTTAATTCTCGCCGCAGAAGATTATCCAACGCCATACGAGAACTACTGTTCGGCATCAGGCCATTATTTTTGGCCATGGCACTACTGTAATTAAACGGATTGCCAGATGAAGTGTTCATAATTTATCAGGGCAAGGAAAAAAGGTGTTGGGGTTGTTTCAGTGATCAGTTATCCCCTATATTCCTAAGTTTTCAGAGCAAAGCGGCTTGTATTTCTTTAAAACTGGGTGAAGATGGGGGAATAGGGGAGGTAAGATGATTAATAACCCGATTGGATAACTGACGGGCGGGAATTTGACCAGTAGCGAGGGCATAACTAGCGGCGCTGACCAGAAATCGCGGCGGTAAATCGGGGGGAACCTCTCCGTGGACTAATTGTCTAGCACCGGCTTGAATCGCTTTTTCATCATCTTCAGAAAAAGGAATAATATCGGCCAGGGCCTGTTGGGCGAGATTGCGACGGGTTTGATAGGCAATTTCATCCACCAGATGGGGAATCAATAATTCCGAGGTGGTTAACAGACGTGCCGGCAGACGGTGAAAACGATTAGGGTTATAGAGTTGCTGCCAAACCGAGCGTAGGCGATCGCCTTCTTGACCAAATCCCATCCGTCGCAACATTTCCGCTAAGATCAAAATTCTCAGATATGCCGTCGGGTGCGCTCCTCCAGGACGATAGGTAAGGGTACGGGGAGCGGGATGAGCCAGAAAAAGTGCCATTCCCCAGGCTGCGGCTGGACCGGCTAATAAAATCGCCGCTAAATCGGCAAAAACTTCCTTATGCCAGCGTCCGTAGATGCGAGTAATACTGGGGTCGCCACTGGTGCCGAGAATGCGACGGATCACCGCTTGACGATTTTCCTGCCAGATCCCCAGATCCGCTTGCAGATTGTGGGCTACTTCGTGGATAAAGACCGGTTGCCAAGGATTATCTCGATCCCAAGGGATGCGGATAATCGGGAAGGGATTAGGTTCTCCCAAAAGACGAGTCAGCAAAACGCCACGACGCATGGTAGCAGGCGAGAAACCGTGTTCCATATAACACAAGGGTTTGAGCATCGGTGCGCGAAATAACCCCGGAGAGGACTCGCGAACGGCCCGATAACAATCGATCGCGATCAGATCATGGGCGGCGAGAGCGGCGGCAAAAGAGGAACCCCTTTGACTAAAAATTTCAAAAAATAGCCCAAAACTACGGCGAGCGCGGTCAATTTCCCGTTCTACCAGTGCTATATCGATTAAAACTCGCTCTATCGGTGACTCGTTCCACGTCCCTTGTAGATGCTGAAGACGACGCTGAATTTGGCGATCAATCTTAGCCAGACGTTGATTAGCTGCCCGAAAATGGTCAGGAGAGGGAGCGTAGGGTAAATCTTGGGGGCGAATCCCCACGGAAGCATAATTTACCCTGACTAGACGACGCGCTCGCGCCGTTAGATCTAAAATTTTATTGTGTAGAAAAGCTCTCGTTCCCATACTGCCCCCATTGCGGTTGGTTGCCTAACTGCCTTGAATCCGAATCGTTACCGGTCCGCGCAGACGATAGCTATGGCTGCGGCCGCAGGTGGGGCAAGGTCGTCCCCCGGACATTGATCGCCGGCCGGGACGGGATCTGGTAGTGAGCGGACGGGCTAAACGGCGCACGGTGCGAGGACTTTGCGCGACTCGGGCGGCGGCACGACGCACGGCAGGAGCCACAGATCGGGCGGGTAAACCTCTTTGGGCAACGGTACGACTAACACCGCGCACAATGCGAGGCACGGCTCTAGCGGCGGCCGGCCCTTGACGACGGGCGAGGGTGCGTGTAGCTTGGCTGACACTACTGACCAATTGCCGGCGAGTTTGCCGCGGTAGTCGCGAGATATTGGGCATAGCGGTCCGCAGGGCAACGGCGGAAACAAAGGGAGCGGCCGCATCGATCGCATCTTCCGTCTCGGCCAGGTCAAATAAGTCCTCCAAAGCCTCAAACTCATCGGCCTCATCAGCCAAAAGTCTTCCGGCCACGTTGGCAATACGTCCGATTAATTGCGCTTGCGGTAGGGGAATCATACTGGCGATCGGTCCGACCACGCGGGCTACGGAACCAATTCCCCGGCCCACTCTTCCAGCAACTTGTCCGACTCTGCGTCCCACATTGCGAGCGATGCGTCCCAAGCGTCGGAAAAACTCGTCCGTGTCCTCCTCGGCCAGGGCATCGGCCAGGGCATCCTCCAGGGCATCGAAACCAGAATCGTAGCCCTGTTCTCCCCAGTCTTCCATCTCGTCAAATCCCTGACCACTGCGGATTAAACCACCGATAAAGGCATCATCATCGGCTTCGGCCAGATCGTATTCCCCGAATTCATCCCCGGCATCGTAGCTATCGTAATAGTCGCCCCTTTGGGCGGGGCCTTCCACTTGATCGTAAAACAAGTCATCCATGACATCGGTTTCAAAGGCTTGATACATGATTTTTCTCTCCTAATTACAAG
>JBIPMW010000170.1:0-4459 GCA_044376455.1 Crocinitomicaceae bacterium
ATTTTGCGTCAATTCGATGCGCAGAAATGCCGCCACATTTGAACCATTTCGGAGTTCAAGGTGATTGGGGCCTTCTTGAACTTGTATAGCTTCAAAAGACCATTGTTCTATTTTTTGATTTTCAAACTTGAGATAAAGCAGTTTTTGTTGGGCGTGAAACCTAAGGTCAACCATTTGAGCTTGAGACGTTAAGCCATCAAAATACTGCGCTTCTAATTGGGTGTCCTCCATTTACACCAAATCAATATTGAAGAAATCTACGGCATCCTCACCAAAAGCATCGTTATATTCCGCTTCCGTTTGAGTAACTGCATTCAAATTGATATTGCCTGTCATGCGGATATGGCTGAAAATGAAGCGCGCCGAACGCATCTCAACCCAAGCTGCACCAATACCAAGGGTAAACACCAATAAAAAGAAGTTGGTTACGAGTAGCTTGAAAAAATCTCCTCCGGTAGCGGTAGATTGAAAAGCAATTTTTTGATCTCCTTTTTGCAGTTTCATATTGTCAATGTAGTAGTTGAAGATGTCTTTTTGCCACCAAAAAGAATAAATTCCTAGTGTGATGATCGTGAGTAAGGCCCCTTTCAAATTCAATAAAAAATATGCTGAGCCGCTGGCCTCATTTGAGAATTCAACATCTCCAAAACGAATTTGACGGTGCGTATAGGCACGCAAATTCATGGTCAACCAGGAGCTGTAAATACCAAGTGTTAGTACTGTAAAAAGAAGGTCTCTAAAAAACTGAACCGTCAATTCTTTGCGGTCTCCGCGATATCCAAAACGAATTCCTCTGTAGGAGGTTTTGCTCATGCGGTAGCGAAAAGAGCCATGAATGATAAAAGGAATAAAAGCAAAAATAACCAAATACAATAATACTGCTCCTAGAATGGGTGCCCCTGCATAGCTTATAAACATAGTGAAAGCAACCATTACGAGTAAATAAATCACAACCAATTTGATGAAGCCCTTGAAGATTTCTGCGCCCGTTCCGGAGAAGCTAAAACTCTCATTATTGAGGGTTGTGTGGCTGTAGATATACTGCAATTGTTTGGCACGCGCCCATGGGTAATAAAATCCGAGGGTCAGGATGGTTAGAATCCAGTTGGCCAATAAAATTCCAAAAAATGCTGTGCCTTCGCCCTTAAATTCAAGTTGATAACTTTCATTGGTTTGAGCTTGTAAATCGTTTGTTTCCATAGTAGTTAGGTTTGGTTAAAGCAGAAACAAGATAACAAGATTTTTGAAAAAACTAAGATCAACCTTTATTGTAAACCATTTTATTCACAAAAGGCGGCCTGCCGCCGCCTTTTGGATCGTTTGGTTGGTGGGAGAAGTTTAGGGCAAAACAACGAGGTCGTTGATTTCGACTTCGGTGACGAAGCGGCGCTGGCCGCCGGCCCTGTAAAAGCGACCAACGAGCTTGCCTTCGATGGCGAGGTGGACTCCTTTGGCGCCACACTCTTCGAGTACTTTAGACCAGCGGCCCCAAGCGCTGAGCAAATGCCATTGGCTGCGCTGACGCATAATGCCATTGGGGTCAAGATATTGCTCTTTGGTAGCTAAGGTAAAGCGCGTTATGCATTTGCCGTCTTCGAGTTGAACGGTCCTGGCAGCTGCGGTCATGTGGCCAATGAGGTTCACATGATTCATGTGTAAATTGGGCTGGATATCAGCATTCAATTTAGGCGACGTTTTCGGTGCGCGGCTGCTCATGGCTGATTTTTTTGGGCTGTACCATAATGAAATCATAGAGTTCTATGATGGTTGCAAAACGCTTTTCACCAGCCTTGTTTTCATATTGCTGGTTGACCAATTTGCCTTCCACAACGACCTCCATGCCTTTCTCAAGTTTCTCGCCAACTTTTTCAGCGATTTTGCCCCATGCATTGATGGTATGCCATTGCGTGAAATCGTGCCATTCGCCGTTTTTATCCTTGAAATTTTCGTGGGTCGCTAAAGAAAACCGGGCCAATAAACGACCAGAATCAAATTTGACCATTTCGGGCTGCCCACCAAGGCGCCCCATCAGACTAACTTTGTTTTTTAATGCATTCATAAGTGAAAATTTTAATGTTGAGCATCAAAATTGCAAAGTCATAGGTTGTTGATTCGGTTGTTAAGTACTTAGTATCGGATAATTTAAGCACTTGCTAATTTCAAGTCAAAAAGCATTTATTTTCAATTATTTATGCAACGTTTTCAATAAAACTGTGTCAACTACGTTTGTACGAAAATTTACGCGCATGTCTAAAATCAAAAACAACCTTTACTTTAAAATTGGCGGCATTGTATTGATCGCCTTGCTACTACTCATCCCAACAGGCATGATCAAAAGCATCATCTATGAACGCGAACAAACGCAGCAACAAGCGATAGACGAAGTCAGTGAAAAATGGGGAGGCGAACAAACTCTACAGGGCCCTGTACTCACGATTCCTTACACTCGTTATGTCAAAGAAATCGACAAAGCTACCGGTAAAGAAAAATTGGTTCAAATCACTGAAAGACTGCACGTATTACCAAGCAAACTCGACATACAAGCCACCGTTAAGCCTGATTGCAGACACCGCGGCGTTTATGAAATTGTCGTGTACAATTCAGTCCTTCAGGTGAGCGGCGCCTTCACCAAACTTGATTTCAAAGACCTTGAAAGTAAAGGCCATGCTTTCAAGTTCAACGAAGCAACACTGAATGCCGGAATCGATGATTTACGCGGGATTGAGAAACAAATCAACTTGAACTGGGACGGCAAATCCATCGCGTTTAACCCTGGAGTGAGCAATTCCGATATTTTCTATTCAGGTATCAATGCCAAAGTCTTAATTTCTCCAACAGACGACCACTTGTACCATTTTAGTTTTGATGTAGAACTTAAGGGAAGTCAGAAATTATATTTTACTCCGGTCGGAAAAGAAACAGATATTGTACTGAATTCTGATTGGCAGACACCCAAATTTGACGGTGCTTTCTTGCCTGATCAGCACAAAACAGACAAAGCAGGCTTCAAGGCACACTGGAATGTCTTGAATTTGAACCGCAATTATCCACAAAGCTGGACAGGATCTTCCTACAAATTGCGCGATTCATCTTTTGGTGTTGATTTAAAATTACCGGTAGACAACTATCAGAAATCGCACCGTACCATTCACTATGCCTTGTTATTTATTGGCCTGACTTTCTTGGTTTTCTTCTTTATTGAAATCTTCCAGTCATCAGGAATTCACCCCATTCAATACATCCTTGTTGGTATTGCATTGGTTGTTTTCTATACGCTCCTACTCGCGTTTTCAGAACATATCCGCTTCAATTTTGCTTTCTTAATTGCAGCTGCGGCTACTGTTACGCTCATTAGTACTTATGTTCGGGCTATTTTGGGTTCGATGAAACTAAGTTTATTCATCGCTGGTTTACTCACGATGCTTTACCTCTTCATCTTTGTGATCATTCAACTTGAAGATTTGGCACTTTTAATCGGAAGTATTGGCGTATTTATCATCCTTGGCTTGGTGATGTACTTCTCGAGAAAAATAGACTGGTATGCGATAGGACAAGGAAAAGACGTGGTCTAACGCGTCCAGATTTCATAACTTTTCAAAGCTTGGTGCTGCAACATGGACAAACCGTTCATGACTGCAGCACCATTTTTTTGAGCGCGTTTCATCAGTTCGGTTTCAGCCGGATTATAAACCAAATCAATGACTAAATGGGCTGGTGTAAGGTATTCAAATGGAAGCTCAATGCAATCTGTAATATTCGGAAATGTACCAATTGGTGTACAATTGACTAGCACTTTGCAAGAGCGAAGCATATGATCATTGATGTCTTCATAGCTGAAAACACCATTTTCTTGATTACCATTTCTCGAAATATAAAACACATCTAGCCCGATTTGCTTGAAAACATGCGCAACTGCTTTGGAAGCGCCGCCCGTTCCAAAAATGAGGGCTCGTTCGTGCTCAAACGTTAAAAATGGCTTGATACTTTGGGCAAAACCGTAAGCATCTGTATTGTAACCCACGGTTTGGCCGTTTTCAAATGCCACCACATTTACCGCCCCGATTTGTGCAGCACTTTCATCGAGCCGATCTAAAAAAGGAATGATGCTTTCTTTATAGGGAAAGGTCACATTGAGGCCAGATAAGTTTTGTTTGAAAAACGGCAGAATTTCTTCAATTTCATTCAATTCAAAATTGCTGTACTTCGCATCAATATTGTTTTTCTCAAAGTAATCCGCGAAAAAAGAGGCTGAGAAGGAATGTGCTAGGGTTTTGCCAATGAGGCCGTAGTGTTTGGTCATGCTACTGAACGGCGAAAATGAGTGGAAGTGCAATATGCATCGATACTGCTTTTCCATTGACCTTGCCCGGCGTCCATTGCGGCATACTTGCCACCAAACGAATGGCTTCTTTATTACATGGCGGACAATGAGTACCGGCTTTCACGATTGTGATATCTT